>CAWUIX010000131.1:0-6586 GCA_963922395.1 uncultured Rhodobacterales bacterium
CCATTCTGCTTTAAGCAGGTCGCGCCGACGCGGAATTTTCTCCGCCAAAACGTGACCGGCGACGACGCGTTCGGTCCGGAAATAGCGGAGCCCCTCGCGCAACTCGCACCACGCCGCAATGATCCTCCCTGCATCCCGGTAGCCAAGGAGCAGCGGCCAAATCGCCCGCTGGGTCTCGGCGCCTGAACGGTCGAGATAGGTCAGCTGGATCTTCAATCGCTGCCGGATCGCGCGTCGGATTTCCGCTGCGGGGAGAACCTCCGGTGGCGCCTCGACAGGTGCCACGCTGGCCACAGGGTCCACAAAGGACGTCTCGAAACGATCCGGGCTCACCGTTTCAATCTTCGTCAGCAGCTTCTCGGCGGCGTGCGCGAGCTCAGGTTCGCCGCGTGTTCGCACCCATTGAGCGCCGAGGATCACGGCCTCGATCTCGTCCGAGGTCAGCATAAGCGGCGGCATGTGAAATCCTGCCTCTAGGACGTAGCCTACGCCCGCCTCCCCCTGGATCGGCACGCCCTGAGCCATCAACGCCGCGATGTCGCGATAGATCGTACGTTTGGTGACGCCGAGCTCCTCCCCGATCGCCTGGCCGGAGATCGGCCGCCTCGCCCGTCTCAGTATCTCGATCACTTCAAAGAGCCTGTCGCCGCGTCTCACTCCTGCCTCCCGAAACATGAACTTACGCATGATGACACCATGCTGACAACACGCTGTCAGCATGGGTCAGCTAGAGATCAGCCATCGCAACAAACGGAGAAGGAAAGACGATGGCAATTAACGGGAGCTGCGCCTGCGGAGAGGTGCGTTTTGCAATCGACGGCAAACCCTCTGTGATGGGGAGCTGTCACTGCTCGCGGTGCCGAAAGTTGGGCTCTTCGACGATCATTTTCGTTAAGCGCGAGCAGTTCACCCTGCTGCAGGGCAACGAACACATCGAAACGATCGCGCCCAAGGCGCCCTACACTTACACGCGCTCCTTTTGCCGGTGCTGCGGCACCGCCTTGGGGGAGCCGCTGTCACCAGACGCCTCCTTCCCGATCAACGCGCATTGCCTCGATGATGATCCAGGCATCGCGCATTCCTTCCACGAATTTACCGAACACGGCCCCGTCTGGGACCGTGGCACCGACTGACTTTTACCGACTTGGAGACACTCACATGAAGACCCTCAGCGCTCTCTTTCTCACCGACCTCATGCTTGCGGCCCTCGTGGCGTCTGCGTTCTTGCTCACACCGCGCCATGCGGGCGCGGAAACCGCGGCTCCTGCCCCCGCGATCATGGCCATGGGCGCCTATGTGCCCACAGATGACATGGAAGGGTCCGAGGCATTCTACCGCGCGCTCTTCGACCGCGCGCCACTGATTGCTCTGCCAGATTTCGTGGCCTTCGACATCGAAGGAGGCTGGTTCGCCATCGTTTCGCGCGAGAAATACGCCCCCGGCGCAGTCCCGGGAACGGGCGCGGTTCCTTACCTCCAATCAGCGGATCTTGAGGCGGTGCGCTCCAGACGTTGGCGAGCGGTCACGGCGCGCCTGCGATCATCGAAGAGCCCGGCATCGCGATCCTCAAGATCAACGACCCAAACGGGAAATTGATCTAGTTCTTTGCCCTCACCGGGCAATAGGACATGAGATGACTGAGAAACAAGAAAAGCCCCGCGTGGGGCCTTTTTCATTTGGTCGGAGTGAGAGGATTCGAACCTCCGACCCCTGCCTCCCGAAGACAGTGCTCTACCAGGCTGAGCTACACTCCGACCGTGCCGGGGGGCGTAGCGCCAAAGGGCCAGTGATGCAAGCGCTCTGTCACTTCGGCGGGGTGACCTTCTCCAGGGGTTGTGTGCGCGGCGACGTACCGATGGACGGGCGCGATTTCGTGCGCAGAACCGGCGTGGTGGCCGACCGCCCGCCGAAGGTTTCGCGCAGCACGATGTAGAGACCGCTGAGGATGATGATCCCGGCACCGATCCAGGTCTCGCGGTCTGGCGTCTCGGAAAAGAAGAGCGATCCATAGAGCGCGGCCCACAGGATCTGAGAGTACTGCATGGGCGCCACGACCGCCGCGGCGCCGGCGCGATAGGCAGCGATCAACAGCATCCCCGCGGTAAATGCCAGCAGGGACAGCGCGGCGATCATGCCCAGATCCTCCACCGGCATGGGGCGGTAGATGAACGGCAGGAGTGCCCCCATTACCAGAAAGTTTGCCAGCATCGGAAAGATCATCAGGACCGGGCTTCGTTCATCGCGACCGATCTTGCGCACGACGATGGAAGCCATGGCACTGAACACTGCGGCGGCCACCGCGGCGGCGTGGCCAAGGCCGAGCTCGCCCGACCCCGGTTGAAGGGCGACGATCACGCCGACCAAACCGACAATGACCGCGCTCCAACGGTGGATTCCGACACGTTCCCCAAGGATCGGGATCGAGAGGATCGTGATGACCAGAGGTGCGGCAAAGAGGGCGGCATAGACCTGCGCAAGGGGGATCGTCGAGAAGGCGTAGAAGGCGCAGCTGCCCGCAATCAGAATGCAGACTGTCCGGAGCGCCGACCACCAGGGATGCACGGGCCGTAGGGTGCCCTTCTCGCTGTCGCCGATCAGGGAAAAGATCACCCAGGGGAACGACATCAGGACGCTGAAGAAGATGATCTGAAACGGCAGATACGCCTGGCCGAGGCTCTTCACCAGCACGTCGTGCGTGGCGAATAGCGCGAAGGCCGCCAAGGCGAAGGCGGCGCCTTTGAGGTTTGATTTTGCGGTGTCAGTCATGGGTGTCGCGCGGGCGAAAGCTCCTGTTCTTCAAAGACAGTGCTTTGTCCCGCGTGACAACTCTAATTTCGGCAAGGCCCCTGCCCGCTCAGGGCATGGCTGGATGCTTCAGGCGCTAAGTTTGGCGATGATCGCGTCGCCCATTTCGCTGGTGGAAACCGGCGTGCCGCCCTCAGGACCCATCAAGTCAGCCGTGCGGAGCCCATCGGCCAGGACCGCTTCGACAGCAGCCTCTAGCTTCGCCGCCTCGTCGCCGGCATCGAACGAGTACCGCAACGCCATGGCAAAGCTCAGGATACAGGCGATCGGGTTCGCTTTGCCGGTGCCTGCAATGTCGGGCGCCGATCCGTGGACCGGCTCATAGAGCGCCTTTGGCCGGCCATTCGCCATGTGGGCCCCAAGGCTTGCCGATGGCAACATGCCGAGCGATCCTGTCAGCATCGCTGCCAGGTCGGACAGAAGATCGCCGAACAGGTTGTCGGTGACGATCACATCGAACTGCTTGGGCCAGCGGGTCAGCTGCATGGCGCCTGCGTCGGCATACATGTGGCTGAGTTCCACGTCGGAATACTCTGCCGCGTGGACCTCGTTCACGACATCCCGCCACAAAACACCCGATTCCATGACATTGGCCTTTTCCATCGAGCAGACCTTGTTGTCCCGGCGCCGGGCCAGTTCAAAGGCCGACCGTGCCACGCGCGCGATCTCGCTTTCGGTATAGCGCTGGGTGTTGATGCCCACGCGCTCATTGCCTTCGTGGATGATCCCGCGTGGCTCGCCGAAATAGACGCCCGAGGTCAGTTCGCGGACGATCATGATATCGAGGCCGCCAACGACATCCGGCTTCAGGGACGAGAAATCTGCCAGCGCGTCAAAGCACTGAGCTGGCCGGAGGTTCGCGTAGAGATCCATTTCTTTGCGGAGCCGCAGAAGGCCGCGTTCCGGCTTTACCGAGAAATCCAGGTCGTCGTATTTCGGTCCGCCGACGGCGCCCAGAAGGACCGCGTCGACCTCTTGAGCGCGCTCCATCGTCTCGTCGGAAAGAGGGACGCCATGCACGTCGTAGGCTGCGCCACCCACCAGATCCTCTGACACATCGAAGCTGGGCCCGCCATTGGCACCGAACCAGTCGATGACCTTCCGCACCTCGACCATAACTTCAGGGCCAATTCCGTCTCCGGGCAGGATAAGAAGTGTTGGGTTCGACATTGGCAGGTCCCTCCTTCGGCCTTGACCGGCACCGCCTAACGCGGGGGGAAAGGACGGTCAAGGAAGGACCTGAGAGCCCGGGATCAGATCGACCCAAACTAGTCCATGGCGGCCAACCGGGTCGTCCGTCCCGCGCGCTTCGGGCCAGATGACACCGGCTTCCAGAACGGTCCAATCCACCGATGGCAGGACGTAGTCGACGCGCAAATTGCCTGGTCCACCGTCATCGCGCCAATTGGCGGTATCGAGGGATGGATCACCTCGGTGAAGCAAGTTCGCACCCCCTTCGATCTGCGCGGCGCGTTGGGCGGACACACTGCGTGGCTTGGGGTCCTGCAACCTTCGATCTGACAGGAGCCAGCCGATGCCATCACGGCGCGCGTCGCCGTCCGACGGGTCGGCATTAGCCACACCGAGGATTGCGTATCGGCCGTTTGGCGGTTGCTCATCCAAGTCTTCGTCGAGGTAGGCGCGCCACAGTAGGATCTCGTCGCGGTTGCGGCGGCCGTTGAGATCTTCAGGCCCATCGAAGACAGGCGGGCTTGCATGGAACGCCAACAGGGTTACGGGTTCCTGGCTTGCAGGATGCACCTCGATCACCCAATGGGCGACGGATGACAGCCGGCGGGTTTGATGGGCGGGATCTTCCTGCAAGAGCGCGTTGTCCGGGACGTCCGACCAGAGGAGATTGATAAAGTCGGCGCGCAGCTTCAGAGGCCAACGAGAGAGCACGGCCATTCCGCCCTGACCCGCAAAGCGGCCATAGCCGTCTCCGTCCTCTGGAAGTTCGAGCCAACCATCCTTGTTGAGATCCTCGGTCTGCAAAGCACCCGTATTCGGCGCTTTGGCAAACAGATGGGGATAGTTTGCGTCGATCCCCGACGCGAATGCTGAAAGAGCCCGCCCTTCAAGATCGAAGTCAAAGCCTTGCAGGGCGACTACGTCGGCCTGCGATCGGGTAATCACGTCTTGAGCCGCGGCAACATCGACCGCGTCCTTCGAAAGGATATCCCGAAGCAAGAGCCCGGGGCCGTCGCGCGCAAGGTCAGTGTGAAAAGTTGCAAGCCGAAGTCGACCTTCGTCTGCTTCTGCGGAACCTAAAAGGACGCTCGTTAGAAGAGCGAGGGCAAGCGTCAGGCGGGGATATACTGTCCGTCGCGCTCGGCCGCTTCGCTGTTGACGCGGCGCTTGTGCTCGATCATCGCGGCGATCCGGCCCATGGCGATCCCGCGCATAAACAGGGATGCAGGAAGAAACGCCCAAGCCGCCACCGTCCAGATCAACGTTTGCGGGTTCAGAAGCGAAACCGTGCCGAACGTGGCCGCAGCCGCCTTGATCACCGCTGGCGTCAAGAATGGCAGGAGAAACCCTAACGCAATGTTAAACCGGGCGTCGCGCTCTAAACGTTCGACGACATCACCGCCTGCGGTGGGGTCGAATGTGGGCAGGTTGATCCAGACGTTGAAGACGCCTGTTTGCTTGGGCCAGCCCTGGAGGCGGAGCACGATCAGGAAGATCGCGAGGGTCAGGAGCGAGACAAGATAGCTGATCCCTGCAGATGTCCGGACGAGGGCTATGTTCTCGGCGCTTGTGCCGGGGGGCAGCATCAGAACGACAAGGCGTACCGGGCTGTAGGGGAAATCGATTGCGTGACCGATGAGCGTTCCGACGGCGGCGATCAGATTTGTGATCGTCGACGGCGCATAGGCGCCGCGCACCAGGAGCGTCAGAAGAAGGATCGTGACAAAGAGCGAGGCAAACCGGATCCGGTTGAACGGTGGTGCATCGCGAAACTCCACGAGACCGGGGTAAGCGGAGGCATATTCAAAGATCGTGAGCGCTGCGGCAAAGATCGCGACCAGGGCCACAATTTGCGCTGCGTCCGAGGTGACACCGGGAAGCAGAAGCGACGGCAGGGCGATCAATAAGATCACCAGAAATGCGCGCGCAAGCGTGCCTGTGAGACGCGAGATCACTGCTTTCTGCCCCATTTGACCCGGTCCACCCGTCCGAAGACAGGAGGCAAAGTCGATTGATTGTCCCGCGAATTGTGGCGGGTTGCCTTATTTTCGCCCAATTTCTGTCACCTTTCCCCAGATGCGGCAACGACCCGGTAACCATGTTGGAACTCTTGGGCATTTTCGTGGAAAAACTGGTGCGGCATTGCATCAATTTCAGAGCGAAATCAGGATATTCCGTTACCAATCCCTATATGTCGTGGCTCGCTAGGAGTGAGCCACAAAAGCAATGACCGCACAGTGGGCACCGTGCGGTCAGTTTGTATCGGAAAGCGTTAAGAGAAGGTCAGACCCAGGGACGCTCTTGCGCTGCTTTCGCCTCGAACGTGTCGATGGAGGCCGCTTTTTCCAGGGTCAGGCCGATGTCGTCGAGGCCGTTCAGGAGGCAGTGCTTCTTGAAGGCGTCGACTTCAAACGAGATCGATCCGCCGTCGGGACCTGTTATGGTCTGGCTGTCCAGGTCGACGGTGATGACGGCATTCGACCCACGCTCGGCGTCGTCCATCAGCTTGTCGACCTCCTCCTGAGGAAGGGCGATGGGCAGGATGCCGTTCTTGAAGCAGTTGTTGTAGAAAATGTCCGCAAAAGACGGG
>CAWUIX010000132.1:0-6560 GCA_963922395.1 uncultured Rhodobacterales bacterium
TGCAGTGGTCCACGTTGTTGTGACCAAAGCCCTGGCGGATCAGCTTCTGGAAGAGATAGGCCTCTTCGTTCGTGCACTTGGCCGAGCCAAATCCCGCAACCGACTTGCCGCCATAGTAAGAGCGGAGGTCGGCAAGACCATGGGCCGCCTTGTCGAGCGCCTCGTCCCAGGTCGCCTCGCGGAAATGCGTCCAGGGGTTCGACGGATCGACGTTTAGACCTTTCTCAGGCGCATCTTCCCGACGGATCAGAGGCTTCGTCAGGCGGTGCGGGTGATGGATATAGTCAAATCCGAAGCGGCCCTTGACGCAAAGGCGCCCTTCGTTCGCGGGGCCGTTAATCCCCTCGACATATTTGACCTTACCGTCCTTGACCTTGAGCGAGACCTGGCAGCCGACGCCGCAGAAGGGGCAAAGGCTTTCAACCTCTTCATCATAGTCGGCGCGGTCACCGACCTGATTTTCGTCCACCACGTTGGCGGGCATCAGGGCGCCGGTGGGGCAGGCTTGCACGCATTCGCCGCAAGCGACGCAGGTGGAGGCGCCCATCGGGTCATCGAAATCGAAGACGGGGTAGGAGTCGTGGCCCCTGCCAGCCATGCCGATCACATCGTTGACCTGCACTTCGCGACAGGCGCGGACGCACAGGTTGCACTGGATACAGGCGTCAAGGTTCACGCTCATCGCGACGTGGCTGTCGTCGAGAAGCGGGATCCGGCCCTCTTCGAGCTTCGGGAACCGGCTTTCGGTGATGTCCTGCGCTTCGGCCATCTCCCAGAAATGGGCGGATTTGTCGTGGGCGGCGTCCCGTTCGGGCTGATCGGCCACGAGCATTTCCATGACCATCCGCCGAGCCTGGGTTTCCCGCGGCTCGGAGGTGGTGACGACCATGCCATCGGTCGGTGTGCGGATGCAGGAGACGGCCAATGTGCGTTCACCTTCGACCGCGACCATGCACGCCCGGCAGTTGCCATCGGAACGGTAGCCTGGGGCATCCTTGTGGCACAGGTGCGGGATGCGCGTGCCTTCGCGTTTCGCGACTTCCCAGATCGTCTCTCCGGGCTCTGCCGTGACCTCCTGGCCGTCGAGCGTAAAGCGGATCGTCTCTGACATGGCGCGCGTCCCTTTTCTCTCCCGCGCCACAGGTTAGACCACGGCGAGAGCTGCGAAAACAGCCCTTCCGCGACCCCCCGCGCTCCGATTGCGGCAGGGCAAAATTCTTGGAAGAATTTTGGCAAGGGTTTTGAAAACCCTTGTTTGGGGCAGGCCTTGTTCTTCACGGGCCGCAGGGCTAGGTCGGACGCCATGGGCGAAGTGATACTGGTCCGGCATGGACAGGCGAATTCAGACGCCAAGGATGAGGCGAGCTATGATCGGCTCTCCGCGCTTGGACATGTTCAGGCCGGCTGGTTAGGCGACTGGTTCAGGGACCATGGCGAGCGGTTCGACCGCGTGATCAGCGGGAGCCTGCGGCGCCATCGGGAAACGGCTGAGTCCATGGGGCACGCAACCCAGGACCTGGCGATCGACCCGCGGTTTGACGAGCTCGATTACTTCAATCTGGCCCATGCGTTGCACGACACCCATGGCATTCCGCTGCCCGGACCCGAAGATTTCGCGGCGCATGCGCCCAAGGTGATGGAAGCCTGGCACCGGGCCGAGATCATGGGGCGCGAGAGTTTTGCTGCGTTTGAGGGCCGTGTGACCGAGGCGCTTCTGGATGCGGGGGAGGAAGGCCGGCGGGTTCTTTGTGTGACCTCTGGCGGGGTCATTGGAATGATCGTGCGCCATCTTCTGCGGCTCGATGCCACGCGCATGGCCCATGTCCTTTTGCCGATCCGGAACAGTTCTGTCCATCGGGTGGAGATCCGGGACGGCCAGATGCTCCTGCAGGCCTACAATGCGACACCCCACCTCGACCGGCCGGAGCGCGCCCATGCGCGGACGACGTACTAGGGGCGCGTGTTCGGGAACGAGGGGCGCTGCCCCTCGCGCTCCCCGGGATATTTTTTGAAAGAAGAGTTTAGCGGTCGCGGAAGTGATCTTCGGCGTCTGCGACGTCGATCCCGAGGGCTTCGAGCCCCGCTTCCAGATGGTCAGGGAGTTCAGGGATGCCGGAGAGGTAATCCTCTGTCGGGGCGGTGGCTTCGGCCCGGGCCGTTGCCAGGGCTTCGTCCCAGTCATCGGCGTCGAAACTGTCGCGCCCGACCCACATGATTGCAACCAGGCTGGCCTGTTCGTCTTCGTTCAGCCCGGAGATATAGTCATGCAGGTGAGGGCTTTCGGGGCCATACTCACGCGCCAGAAAGATCACGCGGACCACTTTGTTCGTGCTGATATCGGGCATGGGCCTCCCTCACGTCTTCGGTCGTTCGCGCCGGATCAGTGAAGCGTGCGGGCGCTCCTTTGGCAAGCGGGATCAGCCTGCCTTGCCCAGAGTGCGGTAATAGGCCCAGTCAGGGAAGAACTGGCTGGCGCGGAAAATGCTTCCAAAGGCAGCCGGGAAGTTCTTTTTGAAGGCGTCCGTGCGCATGTGGTCGACGAACTCACGGGCGGCGGCGTCAGGTTCCATGATGAACGGCATGGTGAAGTCGTTCTTGTCGGTCAGGCGCGTCTTGATGAAGCCAGGGTTGATGAGCTGCACGTCGACGCCGGAGCCCTGGAGATCGGCATGCATGGATTCGGCGAGATACATCACCCCTGCTTTGGACGCGCCGTACCCAATGGCGCCCGGCAAGCCGCGAAAGCCAGACAGCGAACCGGTCAGGACAAGGTGGCCCGCGCCGCGTTCCAGCATGGCGGGCAGGACAGCGCCAACCGCACGGACACAGCCGGTGAAGTTGATGTCGGCCATCGCCTCCGCCTGTTCGGCGTTCCATTCGGTGGCTTTCATCGGCCAGTAGAGCCCGGCGAGGTACACCATCCCGTCCAGTTCGCCCGCCCCGCTGGCGGCCGACGTGACGGCATCGCGGTCACCGACATCGACCGGCACGCAGGTCGCGGCTGGACCAATCTCGGCGGCCAGCTCGTTCAGTCGCTCGGCGTTTCGAGCTGAAAGAACAACCTCTGCCCCGGCTTCGGCCAGGCGGACGGCCACAGACCGTCCAAGACCTTCGGACGCGCCGACGAGCCAGTAGCGTTTGCCGGAGAGTTTTCTCACTGCTCCTCCACACGGCGCATGGTGGCGACCAGTTCGGCGACTTTGATGCCGTATTTGCGGAACTGGCTGCGGTTCATGATCGTGCCGTTGTCGACAAGGTACATCCAGTCGACAGCGTCCAGAACATGGCCACCGGAGGCTTCCGGGAGTTTGATCTTGTACTGGAGCTGGACGCCGGACCCGGTCTGTTGTCCGGTGCCCGTTCCTACGACATCGTCGGCTTCGGCCTTGATCGAGCCGTCATTGCCCAGTGTGAGCCGCCATTCGCGGTTCTGGACGGTTCCGTTGTCGTAGACGAACTCTTCGGACATCACGCCCTGGTTGCCGTCCCATTTGGCATTCATGTCGGCGGTGAAGCGCGAGGACACCTTGCCCGTGGGCCCGTAGATCACGCCTTCGCAAAGGATCGGACCTTTGAGGTGTTCGCGGAGTTCGAACTCAGGGCCGGTGCCCGCAAAATCCTCGGGCTTTTGCGAGAGGAAATCGGCATAGGTGCGTTTTGCCCAGCCAAGGGCGCCGACGGCAGCGCCGCCGAGAAGAAAGAGAAGAAGGCCGTTCATATCAGGTCTCCTGGATAGGCGTCGCGGCCAAAAGCGCGATCGCGATGAGTTTCAGCGCGCATGGCACAAGCGCGTAGAGGATCGTGAGGGTGGACAGGGCGCTTTCGCTGTTGGCCGTGCCCGATTGGAAGCCTGCGGCATCGAGAAGCGGCAGGAGCGTCACGGCCGCAAAGGCCAGAGTAAACTTTGAGACGAAGGACCAGAGCCCGAAGGCCTCGCCCGCGTCCGGTGCGATCCGCGCCATACGGCGGGCGAAGATCGCGGGGAGAAGGGTCATGTCCGCGCCGAGGGCGGCGCCCGAGATGACGCAGATGATGGCGAAAGCGACAGTGTCGCCTGCGCCCAGGGTGGCCGCCCACCCGAATGAGAGAATGGCAAGGATCATCCCTGCCAGTAGCGCTGACTTTGCACCGAACCGGGCCGCGATGCGCGACCAGCCTGCGGCCGAGAGCGCCGCGGCAAGGAAGAAGAGAAGCAGGAGCGGACCTTCCCAACCCGGGGCCGCGAGACGGCTCTCCACGAAGAAGAGGAAGAGCGTAGATGTTATTGCCACGGGAGCTGCGTTAAGGAACGCAATCATGAGGAGGCGGCGCGCCAACCCGTCCTGGAGGATCGGGCGGACGCCGGTCGGTGCAGCGGAGGAGGCCGCGCGCCATTCGTGGCGCATGGCGTAGGCTCCGAGGATCGCGAGACCAACAAACCCTGCCGCGAAAAGCGCGAAGGGGGAGCCGGAGAGCGCGGCCAGAACAGTTGGTGCGACCGAGGCGAGACACACGCCCAAGAGGGCGCCGGTTTCCCGCCATCCAGCGAGGCGGGTGTGGCCGTTTTCGCCGAGGGCATCGGCGGTCCGGACACCCTGGGCGTAGAAGCAGATCGTCAAAAAGCTGAAGGCCGTGAAGAGGCCGGTCAGCGTGAGGCCGAACCAGAGAAGGGGCGCGATGGGTGGCGCAATTGCGAAGAGGCCGACCATGGAAAGGCCAAGCAATGCGGCGGCAAATCCAACGGCGAGGCGACGGTATGCTCTGGCGGCCTCGGACAGCCATCCGAGAATGGGGTCCTGCACGACGTCGAGGAGACGCAGGCCAAAGAGAACGGCGCCGAGGGCTGCAAGGCTGACACCGTATTCATCCACGTAGAACTTTGGCGCATGGATGTAGATCGGTAGGCCCGCTGACGCGAGCATGGCGGCGAAAATCGCGTAACCGGGGAGGAAGGGGCGCGTGTTCGTCATCGCGACACCTCTTCCGCAGGCGGATGGGGGCGCGTGTTGAATGTGGCGCCTTTCCACCAGAGCTTCAGGGCTTGCCAATGGATCAGGCCGAGGACCCTGCGGGAACCGAACGGCCGGGCAAGGCAGGCGCGAAGGATGGACCAGTTCGTCAGCGGCTCACGCCGTCCCGTCAGTGTGGCCAAGAGGCCGCCATTTCCGGCAGTGTAATCGATCCAGATGCCGACGCGGTCCTCCCGGATATCGAACCGGAAGGTGTAACCCCCTTCCACCCGTTGGAAGGGGGAGACATAGAAAATTTTGGTGGCTTTGAGCGTGTCGGAGCGGGTGATCGGGCGCAGATCTTCGTGGTGGCAAAGATAGGAGTGCCGGTCCCCGTATGTGTTGGTGACCTCCGGGATCACGACGCGCAGCGCGCCGTCCTCGTCGTGGATCAGCCAGAAGCTGACAGGGTTGAACACGTGGCCCAGGACGCGCGGCTGGGCCAGAAGCAGGATCTGGCCATTCGCGGCCTGATCCAACCTATGGGCCACCAAAACCTCCCGCACCCAGGCCGCACCGCGGCCCGAGCCCGGGGCGCCGCCATGGTCGCTGTCATGGAGCGCCGTGAGGTTTCTCGCGTTTCGGGAGAACAGGGCGGGTGTTTTCGCGTCGGCCTCCGGGTCGAGGCAGAGGTAGTCCACGCCGTAGCGGAACGCGTTTTCCAACGCGCCCTTCCGGCCATGGAACGTCTCGCCCCGGATATGATCGACGCGGTTCGTCATTCGGCGGCGATGGCCATGGCGGCTTCTGCCCGGATCGCGTCAACGACGTCGACCGCAGAGGCGAGGCCGTCTTCGTGGAAGCCGTTCTTCATCCAGGCGCCACAGAACCAGGTCCGGTTCATGCCATTGATCGCGCGCACCGTGTCCTGCGCGGCAAGCGCGGCCACATCGTAAACCGGATGGCTGAACGTGGTTTGGTCGTAGATCAGGTCCTCGCGGATCGCCTGGGTCGCGTTGAGCGTGACAAATAAGGGATCGTCCATCGGAATGGGCTGGAGCGAATTCATCCAGTAGGTGAGGCCGATCCGGCCTGGGACTTCGCCCCGGCCTGAGCTGTAGACCCAGCTGGACCAGCAGCGGCGCCGCTTTGGCATCATCCGGGTGTCAGCGTGCAGGACGGCTTCATTGGGCTGGTAGCGGATCGCTGACAGGGCGGCGTACTCAACGCCTGTCGCGTCGGAGAGGAGCCGCAGCGTGTCATCGGAATGGGTGGCAAAGACGACCTCGTCGAAGCCTTCCCAATCGCCGCCCTTTGCCTTGATCTCCACGCCAAGGCGGGTGCGGCGGACTGCGTCGACCGGGGCGCCAGAGCGAATGTCGACCCCGCGCGAAAAGAGGCTGGCGGCCAGGCGGTCCACGTATGTTTTCGATCCGCCGCGCACCGTGTGCCACTGATGCTGATCGGAATAATTCAGGAGGGCGTGGTTTTCGAAGAAGCGCACCATGGCTTCCGCCGGGAAGTCGAGGATTTTCTCCGTTGGCGTGGACCAGATCGCGCCGGAGAAGGGCGCGATATAATGATCGCGGAACCAGTCGCCGAGGCCGAGTTTGTAGCTGAGTTCCCCGATCG
>CAWUIX010000133.1:0-6549 GCA_963922395.1 uncultured Rhodobacterales bacterium
GGGCGGGAGCGGAGTCGCACATGAACGCAGAATTCAGGACGAGTTTCGTACGTGAGCCGAATAACCTGCGCCATAACCCGGCGCTGGTCCTGAATGCTGATTACCGACCGCTCTCTTACTACCCCTTATCGCTCTGGCCCTGGCAGGAGGCGATCAAGGCGGCCTGGCTCGACCGGGTGACGATCCTCGCGGAATACGATGAGGTTGTGAGAAGTCCCAGCACGGAGATCCGAATACCTTCGGTCGTCGTGCTCAAGGACTATATCAAACCTCAGAAGCGCGTGGCCTTCACGCGCTTCAATCTTTTTCTAAGGGACGGATTTTGCTGCCAGTACTGCGGGTCCCGCGAAGACCTGACCTTTGACCATGTGGTGCCTCGCGCCCGCGGCGGTATCACAAGCTGGGAAAACGTGGTTGCGGCCTGCGCCAAGTGCAACCTGCGCAAAGGGTCAAAGAGCCTCAATCAGGCTGGCATGAGCTTGCGAAAGGCGCCCCGGCGTCCCGCGGGCGAAGAGCTGCGGAATCAGGGACGCAAGTTCCCACCGAACCACTTGCACGAGACCTGGCTCGACTTCCTTTATTGGGATGCCGAACTGGAGAATTAAGGGCTCGCCCTCAAACCTTTGGATGAAGAACAACGCGCGTTCGAAGCGGCACCTGATCGTAAAGGTGGATCGCATGGTTGTTCATCAGGCGCGCACAGCCGTTTGACACCTGACGTCCGATCCCATTGGGATCTGGCGTGCCGTGAATGCGCAGGAATGTATCCCCGCGCTGAGGCGTGAACAGGTAGAGCGCGCGTGCGCCCAGCGGATTGCCCGGACCGCCGGGCATTCCATCCTTCCACTTTGCGTAAATCTGCGGCTCGCGCTCAATCATTTGCGGGGTGGGAGTCCAGCGGGGCCATTCTTTCTTGGCGCCCACAAAGAACGTTCCGGCTTCATAAAGGCCCGGTCGCCCGATCCCGACGGAGTACCGGATCGCCCGGTTATCAGGCAGCGTCCAGTAGAGCGCGTATTCGCGCGGCACGACATGGATCTCGTAGGGCGCTGGTCCAGAGATTGAGACATATCGAGGCTGAAACTCTTCGGGCAGAACCGTGCGCCGTTCAAATGTCTGTGCGGGCAGGGCGCCTGGAAGCCCCAGTGCCCCCGCCGCCACTGCCGAACCGAGAAATGTTCTGCGTTTCACGTCACTACCCCTTCAGATGCGCACCGAGACAAAATTGTGCCTCTCGTACCAACAGGCCCCCAATCGCTTGGAAGGTGCGGGGGCTTCGTAAAGATTTCAAGACACGGGCCTGTGATGGCTGCTTTGGCACCATGAGGCATGCCCGCTTGAGCCGGCATTAAGACCTGCGACACATCGTCAATACAAGCTACACACCCTTTTCAAAGTGTTTCTGTCAGATATGGTCTCGATATCCGACTAAATGAATCGGAAAAGAAACAAACCACGGGGCGTTTGATGATCGTTTGCCATTGTACGCGAATCACGGATACCGAGATCCACGCCGCAATCAACTGGATGCGGACATCAGACCCGGACGTGCTGATCACCCCGAACAAAGTCTATCACGCGCTCGGCAAAGCCCCGAACTGCGGCGGCTGTATGCCTCTATTCCTCTCAACCATGCGCGGTAACGATAACTTCAGGATTCCCGATGACGGGCCGATCCCGGTACTAGAGAGAATGAAGGAACGACAGACATGAAAGGTGATCCCAAGGTCATCGATTATCTGAACCGTGCGCTGAGAAGTGAGCTTACGGCCGTCAGCCAGTATTGGCTGCATTACCGTCTGCAAGAGGACTGGGGCCTCGGCAAAATGGCGAATAAGAGCCGCGAGGAAAGCATCGAAGAGATGCACCACGCGGATAAGCTGATCGCCCGGATCATCTTCCTGGAAGGGCATCCCAACCTGCAGACCCTCGATCCGCTCCGCATCGGCCAGACGCCGAAGGAAACGCTCGAATGCGATCTGGCGGCGGAAGAAGAGGCGCGCGCACTCTATAAAGAGGCTCGTGAGTACTGTCGGGATTCTGGCGACTACGTAACGATGGCGCTCTTCGAAGAACTAATGACCGACGAAGAGGGCCATATCGACTTCCTCGAAACCCAGCTTGACCTCTACGAGCGTCTGGGATCGCAGAACTATCAGCAGCTGAATGCGCTGCCGATGGACGAAGGCGAAGAAGGCTAAGTGAAGCGAACCTTTCCGATATAGGGAAGGTTTCTGTTTCGCTGTGCATAGTCGATGCCATAGCCCACGACGAACTCATCCGGGATCTCAAACCCGGTCCAGGTCGCCTTGACCTCCACCTCTCGGCGGCTTGGCTTATCCAGCAATGCGATGGTCTCCAATCGGCGCGGTCCCCGCGACTTTAGGAACTTAACAACCTGAGCGAGCGTGTGTCCCGTATCCACGATGTCTTCGACCACCAGGACATCGCGCCCCGCAATCTCGCCCCGCAGATCCTTTAAAATCCGAACCTCGCGAGAGCTCTCCATGCTGTCGCCATAGGACGAGGCCTCCAGGAAATCGACTTCGACATTCATGTCGAGTTCGCGCACCAGATCCGCGATAAACACAAACGATCCCCGTAGAAGGCCGACAACGATCAACTTGTCAGTGCCTTCAAACGCGGTTCGGATCTCGCGCGCCAGATCCTCGATCCGCGCATCGATTGTCTTGGCGGAGATCATCTGATCGATCACATAGGGTTGCGTCACGGTGCCCCTCTTCCTTGACTTCCCGCGACACCTTACGACATCCCCCGACAGTCACAATCCATCTGCTGCAGAATGCCCACCCACTCCGAGACCCGATCCCTGCCTTACACCGCCGACGAGATGTACGCCCTTGTCGCGGATGTGCAGCGCTATCCGGAGTTCCTGCCCTGGTGTGCCGCCTCCCGGATCAGGTCTGTTGTCCCGGATGGGCAAGCCGAGGTGATGACCGCGGATCTTGTGATTTCGTTCAAGGTGTTTCGTGAACGATTCACGAGCCGCGTTGTGCTGGACGCGGAGAACCGGACCATCGACACGCGCTATTTGGACGGACCGTTCCGCAAGATGGAGTCACGGTGGGCGTTCCAGGATGCCGAAGGTGGCTGCGAGGTGAACTTCCACGTCGATTTCGAGTTCAAGAACGCGATCTTGCAATCCGTAATCGGCGTTGTGTTCAACGACGCGATGCAGCGCGTGGTCCGCGCCTTTGAGCGTCGGGCTCACGACCTCTACGGCTGAGCCAGTCCCAACGATTGCGCCAGCAAATTGAGCGCATGGTCGGTTGTTGCCCGCCGAACTTCGGCCCGGCCCAATACGCCGAATTCAATCGTTTCTGTCGCTGTTGGTTTTCCCGTCGCCGCCAGCCCAAAACACACGCGCCCTTCGGGTTTGTGCTCTGACCCGCCGGGCCCTGCAATCCCGGTGACCGACACAGCAAGATCTGAATTGGAATTCTGAAGGGCGCCCTCTGCCATCTCACGCGCGATCTCTTCCGATACTGCGCCATGGGCATCCAGTGTCTCGGGTTTGATCCCCAGCATCTCGATCTTCGCGGCATTGGAATAGGTCACGAACCCACGGTCCACGACATCAGACGACCCCGGGATATCGGTAAGTCGGGCCGCGATCATGCCGCCGGTGCAGCTCTCTGCAGTCGCGATCATAACGCCAATGGCCCGTGCGGCCTCCAATATGGCTGCCGGGTCATTCACAGCCCCATAACCCCATGGAAGACGAATGCGGCGACCACCACGATCAACGATGCAATCCATCCGGCAATCACATCATCCAGCATCACGCCCATCGCACCGGACATCTGATCAGCCCACCCGATTGGGCCGGGTTTGGCGATATCGAGAAGCCGGAACGCAAGAAACGCGACCAGAACCCCCGGCCATAGGGCCGCCACCGCGGCCCCGGCATGGGCGGCGCCGATCGAGACGGGGAGGAGGGCAATCCACTGGCCAACGACCTCGTCGATGACCACCTCAGACGGGTCATGGGCGCCCGTGGCCGCCATGTAGTCCCGCGCGGCCCAAAGGCCCAAGCCAAAGGCCAGGAGCGTAGCCACCGCCAAAAGAAGCGGTCCCCCGATCAGATGGATCGGCCAGGCCACGACCACAGCGGCCAGCGACCCCCAGGTTCCCGGAGCCGGGCGAAGATGTCCCACATAACCGAACGTCGCTATGGCCCGGGCCAGCATCTCAGCCGCCTCGCACCAATGTGGCGGTGGCCAGAGCAGCGATGCCTTCTTCACGACCAGTGAATCCAAGCCGTTCCGATGTGGTGGCCTTGATTGAGACGCGGTCGGCAGAAATCCCCAGAATCTCCGCCATACGCGCAATCATGGCTTCGGCGTGCGGTCCAATCTTCGGGCGCTCACAGATCAGGGTGCAGTCTACATTTGCAATCGCGTACCCAGCCTCCGCAACACGGCGCACCGCGTGGTCCAGGAACACGGTGCTGTCGGCGCCTTTCCACTGCGGATCGCTTGGTGGAAAGTGTCGCCCGATGTCGCCGTCCCCAAGTGCGCCGTAAATTGCATCCGTCACCGCGTGCATGCCCACATCGGCATCGGAATGGCCCTGTAGCGTCCGATCGAATGGGATCTCGACACCGCACAGGATGACGGCGTCGCCCGCCCCGAACCGATGCACATCGAACCCGTTGCCCAGCCGGACGTCCGGAAATGACCCGCCCATGCGCGCCTCCAAGATTGCTTCGGCCCGTTCGAAATCGCCGGGCAGGGTGATCTTTATGTTCTCTTCGTCGCCTTCGACAATCGCGACCGAAATCCCGGCTGTCTGGGCAATCTCGACATCGTCTGCTGCGTCTTCACCGCTGGTTCGATGGGCCTTAAGGATCGCCTCGGTATGAAACCCCTGGGGCGTCTGCGCACGATAGAGGCCCTCGCGACTTTGAATGCCCGATACGGCTCCATCCTCACCACGCCAAAGGGCATCGGTCACGGCAAGCGCTGGCGCAGCTCCTTTGTGGCTGCCCAAGGCATCGAGCACCCGGTCGATGACGGCGTCTATGACCAGCGGCCGGGCCACGTCATGAATGAGAACATAGTCAGTCTGACCTTCGACCACGTCGAGGCCAGCGCGCACAGACAGACTGCGCGTTACCCCGCCGCTTACGATGTCGGCGCCTGGCGTGCTCGGCCAGAGATCACTTTCAACATCCTCCGGGTGCAGAACCAGCACAAGTCTGTCCACCCGTGGATGGTTGGCAAAAACCTCCAGCGTCCGAGCGGCGACGCTTTGCCCCGCAAGATCCTGCCATTGCTTGGGAATTGGCCCACCAACCCGTGTCCCGCGACCGGCGGCGACGATGATCGCCGCAGTGGTTGGATTGGAGGGAAGGGTCATCGGTGGATCGCGTTTTTTCGTCCCAACCTGTCTAGGGATTGCACGCGGGCCTGACAATGGGGTCCACATTCCGGGCATTTGTGCCTAAAAAATAGGCAGCGGACGACTCGGTCCGATTCGATGGGGGCGCAGATTTGCCTATCTCCCCGCTGTGAAATACCTCCGATGAGCGTGCACAAGGATTAAGCAGTTGTTCAGCGATAAGGCGCTTCGCGACGATATCATGCCCGTATTCCTCGCTCCGATGGCGGGGATAACCGATCTGCCGTTCCGCCGGCTGGTTGCACGCTTCGGCGCGGGGCTTGTTGTCAGCGAGATGGTCGCGAGCCAGGAGATGGTCCAGGCAAAGCCAGGTGTGCGCGAACGCGCCGAACTTGGCTACGGCGCCGAAAACACGGCTGTTCAACTTGCGGGGCGGGATGCGTACTGGATGGCTGAGGCTGCCAGGCTGGTTGAGGCGAATGGCGCCCGCCAAATCGACATCAACATGGGATGCCCGGCAAAGAAGGTGACGGGCGGCTTGTCGGGGTCCGCACTCCTGAAGACGCCAGTTCACGCCCTAAGCCTGATCGAGGCGGTGGTCTCCGCTGTCAAAGTGCCCGTGACATTGAAAACCCGTCTCGGATGGGACGAGGACCGTGTCGCGGCCGATCTGGCCCGCCGGGCCGAAGACGCAGGCGTTCGGATGGTCACCATCCACGGGCGCACGCGATGTCAGTTCTACAAAGGCCGTGCAGATTGGGCCGCCATCCGTGCTGTTAAGGAGGCGGTGTCGATCCCGGTGATTGCGAATGGCGACATTGTCGATGCGACCTCGGCGCGAACCGCGCTGAATCAATCAGGTGCAGACGGGGTTATGGTTGGTCGTGGAGCGCAAGGTCGCCCGTGGATCCTGGCCGAAATTGCCGCGTCTCTGTTTGGCTTCCGCAAGCCGGCGCAACCCACGGGACCTGATCTCGCCGAGATGGTCGCGGGTCACTACGAAGACACCCTAAGCTTCTACGGAGAAGCCTTGGGCGGGCGGGTCATTCGCAAACACCTCGGCTGGTATATGGATGAAGCCGGAACACCGCCGAAGCTCCGCCGTGCTGTCCTCACAGAAACACGGCCGGAAGAGGTCCTCGCGCGTTTACCCGAAGCCCTTTCCAAAGCTGCGGTGGCGGCATG
>CAWUIX010000134.1:0-6545 GCA_963922395.1 uncultured Rhodobacterales bacterium
CACCGCCGTCAAAACCGGCACCTGCCCGCTTTTTGGCCGCGCGCCCCGGTGGTCAATCCGGGCGCGCGACAAGGCGGGCGATCAGTTCCCTTGCGCCGCCCGCTCTGCGGCAACGCCGACAAGCCCGCGATCCCCGGTCTCCCAAAGCGCCGTCATAGTCAGCGAGGACACCAGCCACCGGTCGCCCACTGCCTCAAGCGTGTAGCTATACCGACCGCCCAGCACCCACAGACCCTCGTCAATCCGGTGCGTCGCAGTGAAATCAGCCTCCGCTTTGGCCTCCGCTCCGTCAACCGACACAATCGAATGGTTGGTGACCATGTGATGCGTGCTGTCGAACCCCGGCAGGAAGTTGGACCACCCGGCGACCAGATCATCCGCCGCCTGGGTGACCGGTTCCCCGCCCCAAAGGCTCGTGTAATCGGTCGTCACGGTCTCAGTAAACGCCCCGCGGACGCGGTCCCAATCGGCCCGGTCGGCACCGGCCGCGATATCGGTGATGGAGCGTGTGATCTCTGCCGGATTGGCCAGCGCCGCACTTCCGGCAAGGGAGGCGGCAACAAGCGGTGCAAGGATACGGTGTTTCATGAAATCTTCCTCTCGTCTTTCGAAAAGCAAAGGTCCGGGCGGCCCAGCCAAGGGGCCGCCCGGTCGCCTGGATCAAAGGGCTTCGTCAGCCGCGAAATGCGTGGCGATGGTGTCCGAGGCCCGCGTGACATCCTCGGGATTGTCGTAGAAGTCGAACTGCGTCACGTCCTCCAGCATCTGCAGGGTTGCGTTGCCCAGATACCCGCTCAGGAAGGTCCGCACGCCTTGCGGAATGGCAGCACTCTCTGAATGCACGATCGCCAAAGGCTGGGTCAGACGACCGCCGTTGTCTGCCGGGTGATACGTCAGCCAGCCTTCCCAGCCCGCATTGTTCCACTGGTTGTCATAGGCCGGGATCGCGCCCCGATCCGCCTCGTAATAGTAGCCGCCAATCGGCATCAGCACGCCTTCGGCGCCTTCAGGACCCGCGGCTGGAATGATTTGCCCGCCTTGGGCCTCCGCCGAGCGAGACAAGTCGATCAGACCCTGGACCCCTTCTTCCCCGCCATAAACGGCGTTGACCAGCGCCTCATCCTGCAGCCAAGGGGCAACCAAACCCACCCGGGCGACCAGGTCATTGCCCGCGGCTGCGTCCACCATGTATCCAGCGGAAGCACAGATCCCCAAACCGTTGATGCGCGTGGCATCCACCTCCGGCAACGTCGCGACATAGTCAAACGCCGCACGAATGTCCGAGGTCTTGGCCTCCGGGCTTTCCACGAAACGCACGTTCTCAGGCAGATCGCCGGACTTCCCCCAGCCCCGGAAATCAAAGGTAAAGGCCGCAAAACCCCGCTCGACCATCTCTTTGGCGTAAACCGATGGCATCTGCTCTTCGACCGACGTCCAGGCGCCCGTCACAACAACGGTGGGCAGGCCAGAACCGTCATGGCCTTCCGGCAGGTACAGCGTCCCCGACAGGGTCGCCCCTTCGTTCTCAAACGTCACGGTGCGTGTTTCGACCTGTGCAAATGCAGAAGCCGAGCTCATCAGGAAAGCGGCGGTGGTCAAAGAAATGCGTTTCATCGGTATCTCTCCAGGTTTCATCTCCGGGCTCAAGCGCCCCACGAGAGAAGAGATACGGAAACCCCGCGCCCGATTATTGTACGGGACAACTTGGTTCTTGTACGATCCTGCTTTCTTGGATCAGGCCGCCCGAAACTGGCGCGGCGTCTGGCCAGTGATCTGCTTGAAGCTGCGCGAAAAGTGCGCCTGATCGGCAAACCCGCAGGCAAGCGCGATATCCCCCAAAGGACGCGCCCGATCCTCCATCATCTTCATCGCCTGCTCGATCCGATAGGCCAGCACATATTGCATGGGCGTCGACCCAAGCGTCTCCTTGAAGACGCGGGCAAAATGGGAAGGGCTCATCCCCGCCTCACGCGCCATCTCGTCCACCGTGATTGTCTGATCGAGCCGGGCCCGGATCAGGGCAAGCACACTGTGATAATGTTTGGAAGTAAAGCGCGCGGACAGCTCCACATCCTCCCGCCGCCGCTCGCCGTAGCGCTGCAATAGCTTGACCAACAGAACCCGGCTCATCGCCTCGAACATCACTCCGGACGAGACGTCATCCCCCTCCAGGGCTTCCACCAGCATCACGCCCGCCGCACAAAGATCCGGGTCCGAAAACTGGGGCAGATCGCGAAATTGTTGCGTGTCGAGAAGCATACCCAACTCGGTCTGCGCAAACCGCTCGACCTTCGCGGGATCCAGCGTCACCACAATCACGTCCGACTTTGCAAACCACCGCCAACCCGACCGCATCCCGGCGGGCGTCACGATGATCTCATCCTTGTGATAGGTGAAATCGCGCATCTCCCCGTCGCGCATATTCTGAACCCGATGCGGCACCTCTTGCAGGTTCAGAAGCACATGGTGTTCCGCGAAGACTTCCTCAGGCATCGACGCAGGCTCTGCCTGAAAGTAGCGGACGCTCATCAAGGCGGCCGCAGAGGTATGCTCATGTGCATCGCTGTTCAGAAGCGGCAGGGATGGATAAACGTCTTCGTAGCGTCTTGGCATTCGCAAACTCCCACCCGGAGGGTAGCGCATCGCGCACGGCATGCCAGTCAGAGTGTCTTGCCTTCTCCGTTCACGAAACCGACCGCTTATCCAAAGTCGATATTGGGGTGATCGTCTTCCCGAAACGGGCGCTCGGTGGCGCGCGGGGTGGCTCGGGTCTCCAGATAATCAAACACCCGATCCAGGGCCTGATCCAAAAGCTCTTCGCTGAAGCGTCTCATTTTCAATCTCCCATCTCAAAGGGGTGACATCGTTTCGTTGGATTAGAGATACGCGGACCAAGCCGATCAGACTTGAAGCTGCGGATCTTTGTTTTGAAGGATCCTGCTCAAAGCCCCCCGCCAGAAGCCTGATGCGACACGTCTTGGAATCGCCTTGCACAACGCCCGGACCGGCCCTAGAAGGGCGCCTGATTTTCCGGACGGTCCCCGCATCCGGCGGGTGCCCTTTTTTGTGAGGATAGGCATGCAGGTCACCGAGACCCTGAACGAAGGGCTGAAGCGGAGCTACCAGATCACGCTCACGGCCGACGAGCTTGACGCCAAGGTCAACGAAAAGCTCACCGAGGCACAGCCCGAGGTCGAGATGAAGGGCTTTCGCAAAGGCAAGGTCCCCCTTGCCCTTTTGAAAAAGCAGTTCGGCCAACGCCTTCTGGGCGAAGCCATGCAGGAAACCATCGACGGCGCGATGGCCAAGCATTTCGAAGATTCCGGCGACCGCCCTGCCGCCCAGCCCGAGGTTAAGATGACCAACGAGGACTGGAAAGAAGGCGACGACGTCGAGGTCGCAATGACCTACGAGGCTCTGCCCGAAATCCCGGACGCAGACTTTTCCAAGCTGAAGCTGGAGCGCATGGTCGTCGAACCCGACGAGGCCTCCGTCCAGGAAGCGCTCGATAACCTCGCCGAAAGCGCCCAAAGCTTTGAGGACCGCCGCAAAGGCTCCAAGGCGAAAGACGGCGATCAGGTCGTGATCGACTTTGTTGGCAAGGTGGACGGCGAAGCGTTCGATGGCGGCTCGGCCGAGGACTACCCGCTCGTTCTGGGCTCCAACAGCTTCATCCCCGGCTTCGAGGAACAGCTTGTGGGCGTGAAAGCCGAGGAAGAGAAAGCGGTCACCGTCACCTTCCCCGAAGACTACCAGGCCACGGCGCTGGCCGGCAAAGAGGCCGTCTTCGACTGCACCGTGAAGGCCGTCAAAGCCCCCGCGAAGGCAGAAATCGACGACGAACTGGCGAAACGCTTCGGTGCCGAAGATCTCGACACGCTGAAGGGTCAGATCGAGGAACGGCTCACCGCTGAATATGCCGGCGCCGCCCGTCAGGTGATGAAGCGTGCGCTCCTAGACGAACTCGACGGCATGTTCTCCTTCGACCTTCCGCCGTCCCTCGTTGACGCGGAATCAAGCCAGATCGCCCACCAGCTCTGGCACGAAGAGAACCCCGACGTCGAAGGCCATGACCACGGCGAAATCGAAGCGACCGATGAGCATAAGAAACTCGCCGAACGCCGGGTCCGCCTGGGCCTCCTCCTCGCCGAACTGGGCCGGGTGAACAATGTCGAGGTGTCCGACGCCGAAATGACCCAGGCGGTCATGGCCCAGGCCCGCCAATACCCGGGCCAGGAACGCCAGTTCTTCGAATTCGTTCAGCAGAACCCCCAGATGCGCCAGCAACTCCAGGCCCCGATCTTCGAGGATAAAGTCGTCGACTACATCTTCGAACTGGCCGAGGTGAGCGAGAAGTCCGTCAAGAAAGACGATCTCGAAAAGGCCATCGAGGCGCTGGAAGAAGAGTAACGGATCGCGGGACTAACCCTGACAGATCATGAAGAAGGGCGGCTCCGGCCGCCCTTTGGTTTTTTTAGAGACGCATCACGTTGCTCCCGCAAACACCCCGGCTCCTTCAGCAAGGGCCCTGCTCACCGATCAGCGCTTAGTTCTTGCGTCGAACGAGATAGAAAACAACGGCAATAGCCGCGAGCACAATACCAATCGTTGTTGCGTCGATCTCGGCCACCAGCGACATAAAATTGCCCCAACCGTAGCCGGAGCTACCGAAAGGGCTGACACCTGACCCTCCGATTGAGTTGAAATTGGCTCCGCCGGTTGCGTTGCTAACCCCAACGCCATACTCGCCCAACATTGGCTATCCCTCACTAAAAACGAAGGAACAATAGCTCAAAGCGCTTCACCGCGCAAATTTGACCGCGTTTGGCGCGCCGCACCCCTGCAAGGTTCAACCACTGTGCTCAATTTCAGAACAGTAGAATTTCCCTCCGGCCTACACTTCTGACAGTTGTTCGACACGGGGACGAGCAAGCTTGTCCATTGACTGTCGCCGCCGGCTCATCCTGAAGTCCATATTGCGCCCCGCCTTCGACCTCACCAAAAGATCCGCCGCCGCACCCGTGGCTCGCCCACAAACACGCGTTTCAGCTCCTCGATCCCGCTCCGCGCCGCATCGGCCCGCGCACGGCGCCCGGCGCGCAGAGCCCGCTCCATGTCGATGGATCCATCTTCGCGGAAGAAGTCTTTTCGATCGCTGCGCATGGCCTGTCTCCTCTGGGCTGCTGCTGATGGGGACATCCTGCAAGGTGAGGCCGCGCCAATCTTTGAGACGATCTTGAGATTTCGTCACGACGGTCTTGAGACGCTTGCAGACCACCTCACGACGGAGTTGACTGCCCCCATGGACGCAGACCGCCCCTCCGTTTCCCGGTTCGAGGATTTCGAACTCGACCCTGCGACAGCCGAGCTGCGCAAGGGCGGCGACGTTGTGGCCCTGGAACCCCAAGTGTTCGATCTTCTGGCGCTTCTCGTCAAACACCACGACCGTGTTGTCACTCGCGATGAGATCATCGCCCAAGTCTGGTCGGGCCGCATCGTCTCGGACTCGGCGATCTCGTCGCGGATCAACGCACTGCGCCGCGCGCTCGACGACGACGGAACAGAACAGCGCCTGATCAAAACGATCCACGGCAAGGGGTTCCGCTTCGGCGTTACACCGGAACGGGCGACCACAGCTCCGCCACCGCAAGTAATTCAAACCACCACCCCCTCCATCGCCGTCCTGCCCTTTGCGGTCATGGGCGACGGCCCCGACCTGGAATTCTTCGCTGACGGGATCGCGGAAGACATTCTGAACGCCCTCTCGCGCTTCCATGACCTCTCGGTCATCGCCCGCAACTCCAGCTTCACCTTCAAGGGTCAGGCCGCCTCGGCCCGCGATGTCGCCGCCGCCCTTGGCGTCAAATACATCCTCGAAGGCTCCGTCCGGCAGATCGGCCCGCGAATCCGCGTCGCCGTGCAATTGATCGACGCCGCCGCCGACCGCACCCTTTGGTCCGACCGCTTCGATGGCGAGATGACCGACATCTTCGATGTACAGGATGAAATCACCGCCAAGGCCGTCACCGCCATCGCACCGCAAACGCAGTATCACGAGATGGCCTCGGCCTTCCGGAAGGACATCACCAGCCTCTCGGACTGGGAGCGTGTGATGCGCGCCCGTTGGCACATGGACAAGTTTTCCCGTGACGACACCGACACCGCGCTCGCGATCCTGGCCCAGGTGATCGAAACCGCGCCGGATCTCGCCATTGCCCACTCGACCAAGGCCTTTTGCCACTACCACAAGATGCTGAACGCCTGGTGCGCGGATCCCATCGAAGAAATCCGGGCCGCCGAGGCCACGGCGCGACGAGCGATGTCGCTCGATGCCTATGACGCAGGCGCCATTGCGGTTTTGGGCCTCGCCGCGATGTTCGGGCACCGCTATGACGAATGCTTCGACCGGCTGAACGCCGCCACGGCGGTGAACCCAAACCTCGCAAGCGCCTACGGGTTCATGGCGACCGCCCATGGCTGTCGCGGTGAACTGCCTGAAACCCTGGCCGCCTTTGACCGCGCCATGACGCTCAGCCCCGCGGACC
>CAWUIX010000135.1:0-6505 GCA_963922395.1 uncultured Rhodobacterales bacterium
TCTCCGGCGGCATCCGGCCCTTGGTCATGCCGAATTCGGTGAAGATCCAGGTCATCGCCCGGTCCGCCGCTTCCCACTGATCCTCGTCGATCGTGCGCGGCAGGAAGCGTTGAATGTTTGTGCCCTGCGGGGTCACACCGCCACCGATCATCTCCGCAATCGAACCGGTGACAACAACCGCCGGCAGCGCCGGATCCAGCGTGCCCCAGGCCCGCTTCATCGCACCCTCGGTGCCATCGCGCCCCAGCTCTTCTTCGCCAAGACCGGTCGTTACGATCGGCAACTCATGGGGCGGCAAGGCGTCGGTGTAGTGCAGGACACTGGTCACCGGCAGGTTTTCGCACCCCACCGGCCCATCGATCACCACCTGAAGACCCTTCACCGCGGTGAAAGCGTAAACCGCGCCCCAATACCCACCGGCCCTGTCATGATCCTGGATCAGCATGGGCACCCGCCTTCCGGCTTCATCTGGCCGGAAATATCCCGGGGGTGGCGTGCATTGCGCGCCGGGGGCAGCGCCCCCAAACCCGTGATATGCAGAACGGAACACATCAAATCATCTCCGCGGCCTTCGCCGCCCGGGCTTGCTTATCGAGCTTCTTCTGATGCTGCGCCCGAAACTCGGGCCGAAGGTTCGGATCGCCCTCCCAGACACCGGCGGTGTCCTGGGAGCCCACGCCTTCGAAGAAGGCCTTCATGCCATCCATCCGGTCTTTGTTCGCCATGGCGGCGGTCACCACCTCTGCGAGGCTTCCCGCACCAGCCGGCCCCATCAACGGCCGCGCCGAAATCAGGTTCGTGAAATAAAGCGCCGGAACACCCAGCTCTTTCGCCTTCTGAACAACCGGCGTCGTTCCAATCGCCAGGTCCGGTCGAACGCCCTCCATCGCTGCAAGGTCGTCTTCCAGCGAGGCCCTGAACCGAACTTTGACTCCCTTGGCTTCGAGCCAATCGAGATCCGACCGCGACGCCTCTGTCCGAGGGCAGGCCGTTCCGACGTAAGGCACATCCGCACCGCTCTCGATCAAGAGCCGCGCAACCAAAAGCTCGGACCCCTCGTACCCGGACAAGGTAATCGTGCCCTCGATCCGTTTCTCGGCCAGAGCGCCCTTAATGGCTGGAAGGAACGCATTCTGGGCCGCCGCAACCTGGCTTGGTGCCACGCCCATCGCGTCGCCAATCCCGGCAAGCCACGCGGCCGTCCCATCCAGACCAACAGGCGCCGATCCAACAATCGGGCGGCCAGCCGTCTCAAACTCACGCATCGCGGCGGTGTAGAACGGATGGACAGCACCAACAGCACCGCAATCCAACGCCGCATAAAGTTCACGCCACTCCCGGCACGGCACAACAGGCCCAGCGGCAAGACCCATCGGAGCGAGCATCGCACCGATCATCACCGGATCAGCGGGGAACATCTCGCCGAGCAAAGTCACGGTCGGACGATCCGAAGTCCCGGCCTCGGGCGCTGGAACGGGGCCCGCCTGGATCTCTTCCCGCGCGTATTTCAGCATCGCACCGGCAAGCACATCCTTCGCTTCGGCATGGGTCGGAATGCCAAACCCAGGCACGTCAATCCCCACGATCCGGACCCCATCGATCTCGTTCGGAAGAAGGCGCAGCGGCACACCGGACGCCGTCGGAACACAGAGGTTTGTGACGACGATCGCGTCGTAGCGATCCGGATCCGCAAGATCATGAACCGCCTCGCGAATATCCTCGAAGAGCTTGCCCGTGACCAAGGTCTCCGAATTAAACGGGACATAACCAACACTCCGGCGTGCCCCGTAGAAATGCGATACGAATGTCAGGCCATAGACACAGCAGGCCGACCCGGACAAAACCGTCGCCACCCGCCGCATACGCAGGCCAACACGAAGCGATCCGAACGCCGGGCACATTGATTGTGGTTTGTCATGGGGGCCCGTGGGATAGTCCGCTGCATATTGATCCAGAAGCTCCGACTGCCCGGCCATACGGGCTGCCGCCTCCATCTCAGCCGCACCTGCGTGGCACCCCTGCCCATCGACGGGCATAGCTGGATCCACTGGGTCCGCACGGGCTTCGCCGCGCGTCACTTCGACCTCCGCGGAGGCGTCATATGAAACTTCGCGGCTCACTCAACCACTCCGGAAAACTGCGACAGCCGGATATCCGCCAGCAACCGGCGGATCTGTTCCGGCTTCGCCTGCGCCAGAAGGGTGCGCAGGGCCTCTAGGCTCGTGTCGCGGGTCGTCTCAGGCATCGTCGTAGATCACCTCCAACGACGCCTTCGGCGCGGCATTCGCGCCGCGCATGTCCGCGTCTGTCGCGGGCTCCAGAACGAAATCCGCCCCTGTCTCCTCCGCAGAGAAGAGGCCCAGCAGGCCGTCCTGCGACAAGGGCGCGGGACGAAGGGGTGGCGCGTCGGCCACATTGACAGCAAGTTCCGCGAACATATCGCCCCACGGCCCCGCCTTCGTTCCCACGATCTGGTAATTCGCTGATTTCCGGCGCAAATCTTCGTCTGCTGGAATCGACGCCAGCACCGGAACACCGGTTGCCTCGGCAAAGGCACTTGCTTCGCCAGTCCCGTCATCCTTGTTGATGACCAGACCCGCCACGCCGACATTTCCGCCCAGCTTCCGGAAGTACTCGACGGCCGAACACACGTTGTTCGCGACATAAAGCGACTGCAGGTCGTTCGATCCGACGATGATCACCTTCTGCGCCATGTCGCGCGCAATCGGCAGGCCGAACCCACCGCAAACGACATCGCCCAGGAAATCCAGAAGGACATAGTCAAAGTCCCAATCGTGGAACCCAAGCTTCTCCAGCAACTCGAACCCGTGGATGATTCCACGACCACCGCAGCCGCGCCCAACCTCCGGCCCCCCCAACTCCATCGCGAATACGCCGTTCCGCTTGAAGCAGACGTCACCGATTTTGACCTCTTCACCGGCAAGCTTCTTCTTGGTCGAGGTCTCAATGATCGTGGGGCAGGCCTTCCCTCCGAAGAGGAGGCTCGTCGTATCCGACTTGGGGTCGCAACCGATCAGAAGAACCCGCTTGCCCTGTTCGGCCATCATGTGGCTGAGGTTGGCCAAGGTAAACGACTTCCCGATCCCGCCCTTTCCGTAGATCGCGATGATCTGGGTCTTCTTCGTCGGCTCTTCGCTGACCAAATCTGCCAGATCCTCGTGCGCTTCGTCGCGCAGCCGCTGATCGAAATCCTTCAGGTTCGGCACATCCAGGGTCATGCCGCCTCCTCTCTCTCGACCGTCCAGTCGAGTATCATTTTCAGGCAGGCAGGATCGCCAAACGCTGTCTGGTACGCGTCCGGGGCATCTCCCGCAGGTCGCGTGTGCGTAATGAGGTTGGCAAGCGAGAGCGCGCCCGCCTCGATCAGCTGCCGCGTGGCCCGCAGATCATCATGCGTCCACTCCGCCGCGATCCGGAACCGCGCCTCTTTCATGAACGCAGGTGGAAACGCGAAACTGATCGGCACCGAGTAGAAACCTGCAAGGACGATCTCACCGCCCTTCGCGATGCGTCCCACCAAGCTGTCGAGAAGCCCCGCATTTCCGGAGGCATCGTAAATTGCCGCGTAATCCCGCCGCTCATCGTCAGCCGGATCACACACCTCATATCCTTCTGCGCCCGCACGGCGATCCGGATCGATTTCCCAAACTGTCGGCGCTGGCGCACCCGCTGCGATGGTCAGCCGCGCCAACAACCGCCCAAGCGTTCCATGTCCTACGATCAGATCAGGTGGCGTCCGGTCGAGCCCTGCAATCGCATGTCGCGCCGTCGCAGCGAGGGCGAGTAACGCGCCTTCCGCACCCATTCCCGAATCGATACGTGTCACGCGATCAGCGGCAGTCACCAACCGTCGGCTCGCTCCGCCGAACAACCCAAACGCCCCGTCAAAGCAGTTGGCACCAGGAACGAACACCGTATCCCCTTCGCGGTATCCGGTATCACGGCCAGCTTCGACCACGACGCCCGCAGCCTCATAGCCCGGGACCAGCGGATACCCCATGCCGGGAAACGGCGGCATCGTCCCGTCCCAAAAGAGTTTTTCGGTTCCTGTGGAGATGCCCGAATACGCGATCTCGACCACCAGGTCCTCCGGACCAGGTGAGGTCAGATCAAGGTCTGCCAACCCAATGGCCTTGGGCCCAGATAGAATGACCGCTGTTGTCCTCAAAAGAGGGGCTCCCGTTCCCTGTTGCGGTCGGCGCATCGCGAGCCAGAGACTCACCCGTGCCAATCCGTCGCATATGTCAGTTTAACTTTACAGTCTGTACTGTCAATTAATTTAGACAGATATCTGTCAATCGCGGGAGGCGGTCACAACGCTGGTGACGTACGGCCGCGACGTGCGTCGCTTCTGGACGCCCTTAAATCCGGCCTCTTCCAGCAACTCACTGATTTCTTCAGCAGATCTCGTCCGGCCTGTACCCATGGCCATGGTGTAGATCGCGAAATATGCGTCGCCCGCCCGCTCGGGCACCCGGCCTCCCGACATCGGCTCGGAAATCAGGATCATACCGCCCGATGGCAAGGCATCGTGTGCCTTCGCCAAGAGCGCACGGACCGTCTCGTCCGCGTGGTCGTAAAGAACGCGGACAAGGCTGATCACGTCAGCTCCCGCAGGCAGATCGTCATCCCGAAAACTTGCTGGTACAACCTCGGCGCATTCCGCCACGTCGAGATTGGCAAGACGCTCGGGCGCAGAGGCCACCACAGCAGGAAGATCAAGCAAAACGCCCGTCAGATCGGGAGTCGCACGCAACGCATGCGCCAGAAACGTCCCTGTCCCGCCACCGACATCCATCAATTTCGTACGCCCCGCGAGCGAAACCGCATCCAGGGTCTCAGCCGCGACAAGCGCCTGCGTATCGGTCATCAGTGCCGAATACCGCTCCGCCGTCTCAGGGTCTTGCGCCGCACCCGCACCAAACACATAGGGCCAGAACTCTGACAGCTCGGTCTTCACTTCGGATCGAAAGAAGGCCGCCGGATCTTCGAGATCGCGATACAGAACCTTGTGATGCCGGATCATGTCAGAAAGACCCGGCACACCCGCCAGAGCGGCCCCTTTCCGCGTCAAACGAACCGTTCTTCCATCAAATTTGAGCAAACCCAGTGCAGCACCGGCCCGCACCAACACGCGGGCCCGATCCACATTTGCACCAACGGAATGCGACAGCCCCTCAAACGACATCGGTCCGTCAATCAAGCGATCGAGAACGCGCAACTCCACCAGCGCCATAAGGACCTGACTGTGCACAAAGCCCGCCACCAGATCCATCATCGCCGCACCATCCCGGCGCGCGACACCCCGCGTCAATGGAAACCGGCTCGCCCAGCGCTGAAACCCGGCCGAAGCGATCAGCCGTGTCGACCAACCGCGAAAACGGCGTCGTGTCGGACTTGGCCCGGCGACGCCATCGCCGAACGCTGCGTCACTCACCGGGGACCGTCCGGCGCGGCTCTGTCATCGGCGTCAGACGCTCTGCCGTTTTCCGGACCATCTCCGCCAACGCTGCCTCACCCGGGCAGGACGGGATCGACGAAATCGCACCCGCAAGAATGTCCTTCAGGCGGGCAACGGCCCCATCAACACCCAACTGCGAGACCGCGTTCGGCCGGTTGTGAAGATCGTCCTGCCCCACAGGCTTCCCAAGCGTTTCGCTGTCACAAAGCGCATCACGCAAATCATCGGCCACCTGGAACGCCTCGCCAATCCGCGCGCCAAGCTCCATCCAAGGCTCGGCGTCCTGACCCGCGGCCACGGCCCCCATCTGCGTCGCCGCGATGAAGAGGGCACCTGTCTTAGCTTGATGGTAGGCGGACAGATCCACTTCCGCTTCACTCTCCCACCCCTGACCGGCGCAGATCCCGTTGGGCATGCCCGTGCGCTCTGCGAGGATGGTCGTCAACTCAACAGCCCGCGCAGGCGACATACGACCCGCACGAAGGATCGTCTCGAACGCCATGACGATCAGGCTGTCCCCTGTCAGAACCGCGAGCGGTTCAGAATAGGCCATGTGAACCGTCGGCTTACCCCGCCGGATCGCCGCATCGTCGAAACACGGCAGATCATCATGCACAAGGCTACCGCAATGCATGATTTCCAGGGCAGCCGCAGCGGCGTCCGCCAATCGTGGATCATCATCTCCGCAGGCCATTGCGACCGACAAAAGGATCGTCGGTCGGATACGCGCGCCGCCAGGTCTCAATGCATGATCAAGGGCCGAGGCCAGCTGTCCAGGGGCCGCGCCACGCTGGCCCCGGTCGATCGCTTGCCCGATCGCCGCTTCGATTCTGGATGTAAGGGGCATCAGGTCTCCCTCAATGTGTCAGGCTTTACTGACAATATATGTGTCAATCATAGTGGACATATGAACGAAGCGAGTCAACAATCACGCTGATGACCGCAAGATCCGAAAGAATCGCCATAATCGGCGCCGGGATCGGGGGCCTGGCCGCCGCTATGCGTCTCGCGCATGCGGGGTGC
>CAWUIX010000136.1:0-6484 GCA_963922395.1 uncultured Rhodobacterales bacterium
CGAAAACATCATGATCCGTGATCTCAACCCGAAGCCCGGTCTGCGCTGCCGCGTTTGCCGATCTCGCGCCATTTCGCGACATTGGCATTGTGTTCCGACAGGGTCTCGGCAAACGCATGTCCACCAGTCCCATCCGCCACAAAGAAGATGTAAGGCGTCGTATCGGGGTTCAGTGCCGCCTCGATACTGGCCAAGCCCGGATTGGCAATCGGCGTGACCGGCAGGCCGTCGATCTGGTAAGTGTTCCAGGGTGTTACACGATCAAGCTCACTCTGTCTGATACCGCGCCCCAGAACGCCTCGCCCTTCGGTCACCCCATAGATCACGGTCGGGTCCGTCTGCAGCCGCATGCCCCGGCGCAACCGGTTCACAAAGACGCTGGCCACCTGCCCGCGTTCCTCGGCCACACCCGTTTCCTTTTCGATAATCGAGGCCAGGATCAGCGCCTCCTCCGGCGTCGTGACAGGCAGATCATCGACCCGATTCTGCCAGGCCGCGTCCAGTCGCTCCGCCTGCCGCTCAGCCATTTCTCCAAGAAGCGAGGCCACGTCAGACCCACTGCGGACCTCATAACTGTCCGGCGCCAGCGTGCCCTCGGCGGGGATCTCTTCAACCTCACCCACCAGGAAATCGGCGCTCTTCAGCGCCTCCACCACCTGCCAACTGGTCACGCCCTCTGCCAAGGCCACACGGAAGCGCGTGTCAGACTCGCCCCGCACACCCTCGTAGACGGACAGCGCATCCGACTGCAGGTCCGCCGCATCCTCCGCAGGAGTCGGATCAAACTCGGCAATCGTTGCAAACCGGTTGGTCGCCGGGTCAAGCTCGCGCACCTGAACGGCTTCGGAGTTCACCCCGATCCGGTAAACCACCTCTGTCCCACAGGTCGAACGCCCCCCGCGGGTCAGAATATCGACGATCTCCTCCATCGACGATTGCGGGGGCACAAGGAAACTCCCCGCTTTCAGAAGCGCCGACTTTTCTGTGTAATCCGCCCCGACACGAAAGATCGACCCGTTGCTGATCGCGCCCTGCGCCTCAAGGTCGGCCGAAACACGGCGCATGGTCGAGCCGCTCTCAACCCGGACACAGATTGCCGCCTCAAGCGGCCCTTCCGCCCGGTATTGCCCCTGAGCCCAGGCAATTAACCCGCCCAAAGCCACTAACCCCACAACCATCAGGGTCAGGGCATTGGCAACGAGGTGCTTCCACATCAGTCGCGCACCTGTCCCAGGACGAGCGAGGCGTTTGTCCCGCCAAAGCCAAAGGAATTGGACAGGGCCACATTGATCTCCCGCTCATGCTTGGCATTCGGCGCAAGGTGCAGCTTCGGCTCTACATCCGGATTGTCGAGGTTGATCGTCGGCGGCGCGACCTGATCCCGAAGCGCCAGGATCGAGAAAATCGCCTCAACCGACCCCGCTGCGCCCAATAGGTGCCCGATGGACGATTTCGTCGAGCTCATCGTCGCCTTCGAGGCAGCATCGCCCATCATCCGCTCCACAGCGCCCAACTCAATGGTATCCGCCATGGTCGAGGTGCCGTGCGCATTGATATAATCGACATCCTCCGGCGCCAGACCTGCACTCTTCAGCGCCGCGCGCATGGACCGCTCCCCACCCTCACCATCCTCGGACGGTGCGGTGATGTGGTACGCATCACCCGACAGACCGTAACCAAGGATCTCGGCATAGATCTTGGCACCCCGCTCTCGTGCATGCTCCAGCTCTTCCAGGACAACGACGCCAGCGCCCTCGCCCATCACAAACCCGTCCCGGTCCACATCATAGGGGCGGCTTGCACGCTCCGGCTCGTTCCCGCGCTTCGTCGACAGCGCCTTACACGCATTAAAGCCTGCAATCCCGATCTCACTGATCGGGCTTTCTGCACCACCCGCGACCATGACATCCGCGTCACCCAGCATGATCAGCCGCGCGGCATCGCCAATCGCATGCGCCCCCGTCGAACAGGCCGTTACAACCGCGTGGTTCGGGCCTTTGAAGCCATAGCGGATCGACACCTGACCAGACGCAAGATTGATCAGCGCGGACGGAATAAAGAAAGGTGACACCCGCCGTGGTCCGCGTTCCTTCAAGAGAACGGCGGTATCGGCAATCGAGCTCAGCCCACCAATCCCAGACCCGATCATCACACCTGTCCGAAGCCGCGATTCCTCATCCTCCGGCGTCCAACCCGCGTCAGCTACGGCCTGATCCGCCGCCGCCACCCCGTAAAGGATGAACTCGTCGACCTTGCGTTGTTCCTTCGGCGCCATCCAGTCATCTGGGTTGAACGTCCCGTCCGACCCATCGCCGCGCGGCACTTCGCAGGCATAGGTCGTCGCAAGATGACCCGCATCAAACCGCGTGATGGTTCCCGCGCCTGACTCTCCGGCCAAAATCCGCGACCACGTCGCATCGACCCCTGAGCCCAGGGGCGTCACCATTCCCAGTCCGGTTACGACTACTCGGCGCATCCTGCCCCCTCAAAGTTCTGAAATGCCTCAACTTGTCGCGACAAATACAGAAGGAGCGCAAGACGTGCAATTGCGCTCCGCAATCCTGCGCCGATCAGATCAGATGAATTCCGCCTGCGGTTCCTGACGGGCCTGTGCAATCGAAAGGGCGTCAGCCAGATCAACGGTTTCATTGACCAGTGCCCGGCCTACAAGCGCGCCGCCGATGTTTGGCACATACTTCAATCGCGCAATGTCATCTGCCGTATGCACAAGGCCAGAGGCGATCACCGGTGCATTCGCGTGGATGGCAAGACCCGAGATCACGCCAAGGCTCGCCTCGGTCGCGTCGATATCATTGTCGATATCCGTGATCTTCACGGCCGCAAGCGGGGACTCGCCGAACTCCTCGATCAACGCCGCCGGTTCGATGGCGCAAGCCTCACGCCAGCCATCCACCATGGCCTGGCCCTTCCAGACATCGACCGACAGCACGATCTGATCCGGGTAGTACTTTGCCATCTTCCGGACCCAGCCCGGGAACCGCGCGGCAACCGTGCCCATGACGATCCGCCCGGCGCCGAGATCCAGGAACCGGCCAATGCGTTCCTCGGTCCGGAACCCGCCAGAAACCTGAACCGGGATGCCCACCTTGCGGATGATCGTCCCAATCAACTCGATGTTCCGGTCATCGCCGAACATCGCGTCGAAATCGGTGATGTGCATCCACTCCGCGCCAGCAGCAGCAAAGCTCTCAGCCGTCTCCACCGGATCAACATCCCAGGATTGCGGCTCTTCAATACGCCCGCGGCGCAGGCTCACCGGAGCACCGTTCAATAGCTCGATTGTCGGATACAGGATCATGTTAGACGTCCCTCCCATGCGGATCGCGCGGCGGACAATCTCACAGAGCGTACAAATTCAGTTTCTGCAAAACGACATAGAGACGCGCGCGTGCGACGCCGCCGGGCCCCCTCAGTCTAGCGCAGAAAGGCACGATTCCCGAGAGCGTTTCCGCGTTGAATGCAACCCAACCAAGTGAGAGATCGGCAAACCAAACGAAAACAGCGCCCTAAGGGGCGCTGCTCTCAACAAATGCAGCTCTGATCGTGGATCAGGAAGCTTCTTTGATGAACTTCACCGCGTCGCCAAAGGTCTGAATCGTCTCTGCCGCGTCATCCGGAATTTCAATTCCGAACTCTTCTTCAAACGCCATAACCAGTTCAACGGTGTCCAGGCTGTCTGCACCCAGATCGTCGATGAACGATGCGTTCTCGGCCACCTTGTCTTCTTCAACGCCAAGATGCTCGACGACGATTTTCTTTACGCGATCTTCGATGTCGCTCATGTCTTGTCCTCACAGTTCCACAGGGGCAATGCCCGTTTGATGTTCGGGCGCGAAGCCCCTGAATTCCAGACGCTTTTCGCGTCCATTTAGGGTGAGATTACCTGCACCCCCTCCCAGAATCTGCGCCGCCTATAGCACAGACCAACCTGAACGCAAACGTATTCGGACCGCGCAAAGCCCTGCCTCAAAGCATGGCCATGCCGCCGTTTACGTGCAGCGTGGTGCCAGTCACATAAGCCGCCTCAGCGCTCGCGAGATAGAGAACCGCAGCCGCAATTTCAACCGGTTCGCCCATACGACCCGCCGGAACCTGCCCCAGGATCTGGCCCTTTTGATCCTCGGTCAGCTTGTCGGTCATCGCCGTCGTGATGAACCCTGGCGCGACGCAGTTGACCGTAATGCCACGGCTCGCCACCTCGTAAGCCACGGCTTTCGACATGCCCACCATGCCGGCCTTGGAGGCCGCGTAGTTGGCCTGACCGGGGTTACCGGTTGCCCCGACAACGGACGAGATATTCACGATCCGGCCCCAGCGCGCCTTCATCATACCGCGGATCACACCGCGCATCAGCTTCATCGAAGCGGTCAGGTTCACGTCCAGAACGCTCTGCCATTCCTCGTCCGACATCCGCATGAAGATCTGGTCGCGGGTGATGCCTGCGTTATTCACAAGGATATCGACGCTTCCCATCGCTTCGATGGCCTGCTTGGGCAGACCGTCGACGGCGTCCGGGTCGCTCAGGTTACAAGGCAGGACAAACGCCCGTTCCCCAAGCTCGGTCGCCAAAGCATTGAGCGGATCTTCCCGCGTCCCCGACAGCCCGACACTGGCGCCCGCACCATGAAGGCTCCGCGCGATTTCCGCGCCCAGACCGCCCGAAGCTCCGGTCACCAGAGCCGACTTTCCTGTAAGATCGAACATATCTGTCCCTCTTTCTATAAGCTCGGCGGCTTAGCCCGCCTCCGCCGCGCCCCGCACATCGTCTGCCGTGCCCACGGGGCGTACGCTTGCTTCCTTGGCGATCCGCCGGATCATGCCGGACAGAGCTTTGCCAGCGCCAATTTCCCAAAACTCCGTGACGCCCTGACCGGCCATCCACTGAACGCTTTCGCGCCAGCGCACGGCCCCCGTCACCTGCTGAACCAGAAGATCGTGGATTTCGCCCGCATCACTGACCGCCTCGGCCCGCACGTTGGATACAACCGGCACCACCGGCGCCTTGATGTCCACTTGGCCCAGGGCCTCCGCCATCGCGTCGGCAGCCGGTTGCATTAAGGCGCAATGAAACGGCGCGCTCACGGGTAATAGCAGGGCCCGCTTAGCACCCGCGCCCTTCGCGCCATCGACCGCCCGCATAACAGCCTCGCGCGCACCCGAGATCACCACCTGTGCGGGATCATTGTCATTCGCCGCCGCCAGGCACTCTCCCCCGGCGTTTTCTGCGACAAGCGCCTGCACCGCCGCGAGATCGAGCCCCAGAATGGCGGCCATCGCACCTTCGCCGACCGGCACCGCCTCTTGCATCGCCTTCCCACGCGCCCGCAAAAGCCGTGCAGTGTCCGACACGGTAAACGCTTTCGCCGCACAAAGGGCCGAATACTCGCCCAGGGAATGCCCGGCGACAAAAGCCGCGCCTTCCACTGTGATCCCTTCCACTTCCAACGCGCGAACCACCGCCATCGACGTCGCCATAAGCGCGGGCTGCGCATTCTCCGTCAGGGTCAGGGTTTCGATATCCCCCTCCCAGATCAACTGGGACAAAGGAGCGCCAAGCGCCTCATCCACCTCGTCGAACACAGCCTTCGCCGCTGGATAGGCCTCGGCCAGATCCTGCCCCATGCCAATGGTCTGAGCACCCTGCCCGGGAAACACGAATGCGCGCATCGCCTCCCCTCCCACGTTTTGGTCCCTCTTTCCCTCGCTCTACCTGCTGGACCCGAGGGCGGCAACCCGTGCCCGGCTCTGCGTCTGTGCAGGTACGCCGTGCAGAAAGACCCATTGTAGAATTGCAACCATCGGCTAGGTGCAGACGAGCCCGCAACAACGTCTGGACCGCCCCATGGCCCTTGCAAATTCGCCCTCGTCTTACGGCGCCGTCACGCGCATGTTCCACTGGCTCACCGCGCTTCTGATCCTGACCGCTATTCCTCTGGGGTCGATCGCCAATGGCCTGCCGTTCGACACGGACGCCGAACTCGCGCAGAAGGCGCGCCTCTTCTCCATCCACAAGACCGTGGGCGTCGCCGCTTTCTTTGTCGCTCTCGCTCGTATCCTCTGGGCCATCACCCAGACGAAACCCGCCGCCCTTCACCCCGAACGCCGGGTTGAGACCGCGCTGGCCGAAACCGTGCACTGGCTGCTTTACGCCTCTTTGGTCCTCGTGCCGCTCTCCGGCTGGCTCCACCATGCCAGCAGCACCGGCTTTGCCCCGATCTGGTGGCCTTTCGGCCAGACCCTGCCCTTCGTCCCAATATCGCCCGAGCTGTCGAAATTCTTCGCCGCCTGGCACTGGCTCTTCACCAAGATTCTCTTCGCCTCCGTTGTCCTTCACATCGTCGGCGCCCTGAAACACGTCCTCATTGACCGCGACGGCACGCTCGCACGCATGACCTCTGGCCGCGAAGCGGGCGCCGCAGAGGCACCCGGCACCAAAGGTCCCATCGTGGCCGCTACAGTGATC
>CAWUIX010000137.1:0-6419 GCA_963922395.1 uncultured Rhodobacterales bacterium
TCCCAGAGGTCGAAACGGTCCGCCGCGGATTGCAGCCGGTCATGGAAGGCCAGCGGATCGATCGCGCCGACGTCAATCGGCCCGATCTGCGCTGGCCACTGCCGGATCGGATGGCCGACCGTCTGACCGGGCAGACCGTTACACACCTCCGCCGACGTTCGAAATACCTGCTCGTGGATCTCACGTCCGGCGAAACGCTGATCGTTCACCTGGGGATGTCGGGCCGCATGCTCATTTCTGGCGTCCAGATCGGACAGTTTCACTACGATCACCCGGCGCCGGACAAACACGACCACGTGGTCCTGCACATGTCCGGCGGCGGTCGCGTCACATTCAACGATGCGCGTCGGTTCGGAGCGATGGATCTCTGCCCCACGGACCGGCTTGAGGAGCACTGGCTTCTTAATCGCATCGGACCAGAACCCCTCGGAAATCAGTTCGACGAAGACTACCTTGTTGCGGCGTTCAAAGGCCGACGAACCCCGGCAAAAGCAGCACTTCTTGACCAGAGAATCGTGGCAGGTCTAGGCAATATCTACGTCTGCGAAGCGCTCCATCGGGCCAAAATCTCCCCGCGCCGGAACGCTGGTCAGATCGGCCCGGTCCGCGTGCGCACCCTCGTTCCGATCATCCGCGACGTCCTCAGCGAAGCGATCGAAGCGGGCGGATCCTCCCTGCGTGACTATCGTCAGGCCGACGGAGAACTTGGTTATTTCCAACACACTTTCCGCGCATACGGCCGCGAGAGCGAACCCTGCCCGACCGAAGGATGCCCCGGCACGATCAAGCGGATTGTGCAATCCGGGCGGTCCACATTCTACTGCCCGCGCTGTCAGCGATAGCGCTTGAAACCCCCGCCGGGGCTGATAAGCCTGTGCTCCTCGACCGGAAGCGACCCCGCGAAGGATCCAAATGGCCTACAAGACCATCATCGTCGAAGCCGAAGATCACGTCTCTCTCATCAGACTTAACCGACCCGACGCCATGAACGCGCTCTCCAGCGAGTTGTTGGGCGAGCTCAGCCAGGCGGTGACCGAAGCCGAGCAAAACGAAAAAATCCGCTGCATCATCATCACGGGATCTGAAAAGGCCTTTGCCGCCGGGGCCGACATCGCCGAGATGGCCGAAAAGTCGTTCGTCGATGTCTACACATCGAACCTCTTTGCCAAAGAACTCAGCGCCGTCGAGAACTGCCGCAAACCTGTCATCGCCGCCGTTGCCGGCTACGCACTGGGCGGCGGGTGCGAGCTTGCCATGATGTGCGACTTCATCCTCGCCGCTGACACCGCGAAATTTGGCCAACCTGAAATCAATCTCGGCGTCATGGCGGGTCTCGGCGGCAGCCAGCGTCTCACCCGCTACGTGGGCAAATCGAAATCCATGGAAATGCACCTGACAGGCCGGTTCATGGATGCCGAAGAGGCGGAACGCGCGGGCCTTGTAAGCCGCGTTGTTCCGGCAAAGAAGCTCCTCGAAGAAGCCCAGGCCGCCGCGCACAAGATCGCTGAAAAATCTGTGCTTGCCACCAGCGCGGTTAAAGAAGCGGTGAACCGCAGCTACGAGACAACCCTGGCCGAGGGCCTTCTTTTCGAGCGTCGCCTCTTCCACTCGCTCTTCGCGACCGAGGACCAGAAGGAGGGCATGCAAGCCTTCCTCGACAAACGCCAGGCACAGTTCCGCGACAAATGACCACCGACATCACGATCCTTGACGGCGGCATGGGCCAGGAGCTCGTGAAGCGGTCTCCCGGCGAACTGACCTCCATCTGGGGTGTCCAGGTCCTGATTGATTATCCCGATCTCGTGCGAACCGTTCACGACGAATACTTCGCCGCAGGTGCCGAAATCGCGACGGCGAACTCCTACTCCCTGCACCGCGACCGCCTGATCCGTACAGGCTACAACGACCGGTTTGAGGAGCTTCAGGTGCGCGCCGTCCAGATCGCGCGCGATGCGCGGGATGCCCACGGCTCTGGCATTGTCGCCGGCGCGCTGGGGCCCTTGGAGCAAAGCTACGTCGGCGACGATGGCCCGCCCCGCGAAAAGTCTGCCGCGCTTTTCGACGAGATCGCACGCCTCCAGGCGCCCTATGTCGATGTCTTCATCGCCGAGACCGTGCCATCTCTCGCCCGCATGCGCGCGACACTCGATGGGCTGGAAGGGCACGGCATGCCGATCTGGCTCGCAATCAGTGTCCAGGAGGAAGACGGCACACTCTTGCGCTCCGGTGAGCCGGTTGAGGCCGTGCTTCCAGAGATCGAGGGCCGCGACGTCGGCGCACTCCTGGTGAATTGCTCGCCACCTGAGGCCGTAACACAAGCACTCGAAGTCCTCTCTGGCGCGCCTTATAGGCTCGGAGCCTACGCCAATGGCTTCCGCCCCATCCCAGAGGAATACAAGGTCCCCGGCACGACGGTGGAAATGCTGTCCCACCGCGAGGATCTGACGCCCGATGTCTACGCCGACTTTGCCGAAGACTGGGCACGTCTCGGCGCGACAATCATCGGCGGGTGCTGCGAGGTCGGTCCCGCTCATATCGCGACACTGTCACGCCGTTTGAAACCAGAGCAAAACCCCGGTTGACAGGCGCCCGACTCGCGCCTAGAAGCGCGGCTTCAGTTTCTAATCACCCGAACTTGGGAACCCGTCCGTATGGCCAATTCGCCTCAGTCCAAAAAGCGTGCCCGTCAGAACGAGCGCCGCTTTGCCGTGAACAAAGCGCGCCGCTCGCGCATCCGCACCTTCCTCCGCAAAGTGGAAGAAGCGATCGCAACCGGCGACAAAGACGCGGCCACCCAGGCTCTGCGCGCAGCGCAGCCGGAACTCATGCGTGGCGTCACAAAAGGCGTCTACCACAAGAACACAGCCGCCCGGAAAATGTCCCGGCTCGCCGGTCGCGTCAAAGCAATCGGCTGATCCCTGTGATCTGAGAAAATTTTGGGCGTGCCGCAGGGCGCGCCCTTTTTCTTTTGTCTGTCGCGGTTTGTACGCGCCCCCGATCCAACAGGCGCGGATTCGATTTTGCCAAAGTGAGAGTCAAGGTTGAAGTTCTGTTGCCTGCGGCTTGTAACGCGGGCTAGCTTCATCCTGCGATTCACGTCGTCTTGGGGGGACATGGATGACTAAGGACGGCGCTCCTGCGCTGGTTGGCGAGCTGTCACCAACCGAAGCTTGGGAGCTACTGGGCGACAATCCCGAAGCCGTTCTCGTCGATGTCCGGACGCAGGCAGAATGGGGTTTTGTCGGCGTACCGGATTTGGCGGAACTGGGCCGTTCCACGGTGTTTGTGGAATGGGCGCAGCTTCCTCACATGTCCATTAACCCGCGCTTCGTGGCGGAGATGCAATCGGCTTTGGGGGGGACGAAACCTTCTCATTACCTGTTCATCTGCCGGTCCGGGGCGCGATCCATGGGGGCCGCGAGGGCCGTCGCCGCTCATCTCGCCGAGGCGGGAGAGCCGGTGCCGTGCATCAACGTGGCGGAAGGGTTCGAAGGCGATCTGGATCCGGCAGGGCACCGAGGCGGCCATAACGGATGGAAGGCTCGGGGATTGGCATGGCGCCAGTCTTGAACAAATGAAGAGCGGGTCGGGACAGAATGACTTACGAAACTTGGGGGGAAATTCGTGAAAATCTTATCGGGCAGGTCGGACGAAATAATTACGTAAACTGGATCGAACCGCTGGAGTTCTCGGAACTCGAAGACGGGGTCGCGACATTTCTTGTGCCAACGCAGTTCATGGGAACCTGGGTGTCGCGGAACTTCGGCGACCAGATCCTGAAAGAGCTGAAGGGCACGGGTGAATCCGTCGAACGGATCGAGTTCACTGTGCCCAAGCAAAGGCGACTGACCGGAAAGTCGAACGGCAAGCCAGCCGCACAGAACGGCGCGGTCGCTCCTGCGGCGCCCGAGATCGAAGATCTGCCAGGCGCGCCTCTCGATGCACGCTTTTCGTTCTCAAGCTTCGTCGTCGGCAAGCCAAACGAACTCGCCCACGCCGCGGCAAAACGCGTCGCCCTGGGCGGCCCGGTCACCTTCAATCCGCTTTTTCTCTATGGCGGTGTCGGCCTTGGTAAAACGCACCTCATGCATGCCATCGCCTGGGAGCTGAAGAACAACAGCCCGGAGTTGCGCGTTGTTTACCTCTCGGCGGAACAGTTCATGTACCGCTTCGTTCAGGCGCTCCGCGAAAAAGAAATGATCGGCTTTAAGCAGCTGTTCCGCTCCGTGGATGTCCTGATGGTCGACGATGTTCAGTTCATCGCCGGAAAGGATGCGACCCAGGAAGAGTTCTTCCACACCTTCAACGCGCTCGTGGATCAAAACAAACAGATCATCCTATCCGCCGATCGCGCCCCGACCGAAATCATGGGGATTGAGGATCGGATCGTCAGCCGCATGCAATCGGGCCTTGTGGTCGATCTGCACCCAACCAACTACGAACTCCGCCTCGGCATTCTCCAGCAGAAGGTCGAACAGTATTCCGAACAGTTCCGCGATCTGGAGATCAGCGAAGGGGTTCTCGAATTCCTCGCCCACCGCATCTCCTCCAACGTCCGCGTGTTGGAAGGGGCCCTCATGCGCCTCTTTGCCTTTGGCTCACTCGTCGGACGCGAGATCACGCTGGAACTGACCCAGGACTGTCTCGCCGACGTCCTGCGTGCCTCGGAACGCAAGATCACGGTGGAAGAGATCCAGCGCAAGGTGTCCGACCACTACAACATCCGCCTGTCGGATCTGATTGGGCCCAAACGCGTACGCACCTTCGCCCGGCCCCGACAGATCGCGATGTACCTCTCCAAGCAGCTGACCTCGCGGTCCCTGCCAGAGATCGGCCGCCGGTTCGGCGGGCGCGATCACACGACGGTCATGCACGGCGTCCGCCGGATTGATGAGCTGAAGGACAAAGACAGCCAGATCGCCGAGGATCTCGAACTCCTCAGAAGATCGCTCGAAGGTTGAACTCCGCCCCCCGTTGACCCGTGAAAGCGGTGTTGCCACACTGCTGGAGACGCGGCGATATCCGGGGGTGGCTCATGAAACTCGGTCAGATCTGTGCAATTGCGGCTACGGTCGCGATCCTTCCGGCATCGGCGCAGTCCCAACAATGGTTTGGCCAGTTTAATCAGGGAATCACGAGCGCCGGGGTGCAATCCGGCGCATTCCTGTTCCAGATCGACTGCTCGAACGCCATGAACTTTGGCGTGAATGACGTCCGGCTGTTTGCGAACGGACAACCAGTGCAAGGCAGCATAACTGTCGCCATCGACGGAAGTGCACCGGTCGCACTGCCCTTCGGCCCAACCGGATGTTCCGGCAACACCCCGGGACACGGCCCCACCTTCGCGTCACTGGTTCAGGCCATAAAGGCAGGCCAAGTCCTCACCGTCGGATCCCCCTCCGGCACAATCAGCTTTCCTCTGACGGGCGCCGCCCGCGCGCTCGTCCAGTGCCCCGCGCCCGGGTTGGAGGCCGCGGCAGCCCCCGCGCCCGCGACAACACCCACCGACAATCCAATCGAAACCGTCGAAAACAGCCTTGCGACCCTCGGCTATGACCCCGGCCCCCGCGACGGGCAGGTCGACCTCGCCCTCAATCAGGCCATCGCCGCCTGGCAACAGTCGACGGGACGTCCGACCACCGGTGGACTGTTGGCCGATGAGTTCCAAGCCCTCGTGGCTGAAGCCGCGGCCAGACCGGCAGGGGCCGTGCCCGGCGCCCAGCACACAGCCGCGGCCTCCGAAGGCCCCGTTCACATCCGGATCGAAGACTGCCCCTTCCGACGCGGATTTGGCGAGTTGACCTATCACATGACCAGCATTGAGGAGAAGATTGACGTCAATCTGATCACCGATTTCTGCTTCGACGAAGACACCGGAACCCTTTGGGGCGCCGAGACGCTCGAAGACCTCACACTTGTGAGTCAGGAAGGCGTTGCAAAGAACTTCGAAGATCTCGCCGGAAGCAGTGACCCAGGGTCACGCACGGCGCTCACCGTCGGGTTCGAGGCGCACGCTGGGTGCGCAGGTGACAGTGGGTATGAAGATCACATGTATCTGATAACGCGCGATAATTTCACCGCAAAGCGGCACCCAGACGCTGACCTTTGACGTACGCACATATGTGGACGGCAATCTCACGCAAAGTTCCATCGAACACCTTGGGCATGAGGCCACCCTTAATTCGGCCGTTCCACCAACGATCGTGCTGTCCAACGGGGCGCTGTCGTGGTTGACCGCAATGATCATATTTGCGGGCAGTTGGCTGTTTCGCAGCCTGGCCCGAAATTTGGAGTCGCCCCTGCTGTAGGGACCTTGGGTATTAAAACGCGCACGTCAGTCCGCGCGGTGCAAGCTCGGAGACATCCGCACGCCTTTCCTGCGCCATAAGTTCGGCGGCCTCGAACCAATCCAGCGCAAG
>CAWUIX010000138.1:0-6371 GCA_963922395.1 uncultured Rhodobacterales bacterium
GCTCCCAGATTGAGTGAGCGTTGTCTGCATTAAGGGCGTCCTCCGGGTTATTTTTGTATTGTTCTCGGTCTATCACCCCCCCTCGCACCAAAACAGACGGAAAAGTGGACGAAGTACGGACTGAGGGTGTCTTGGGCACCGGTCCGAAAATCGTCTGACTTACTGCCCTCTGACATCTGGAGCCCTCGCAACCGAGAAGGCATGTTGAAAGCCACAACAGAATTGACAGAGTTTCATGAACGACTTCCGCGTTGACACCTCGCATCTTCAGAATGCCGCCAGCCCGCAGGGGCTTGGCGCGGCGGGCAAGCGCGCAGAAGGCACACTGAACGGAACGCCCGTGGTTGTCACAAACCAAAGTTCTCTTCTCGCGGACTCGGCGGAAGAGATGACAAGCCTCCTCAGCGAAGAGACAGAAAAGGATGTCTCAAAGCGCGAGGTGGAATCCGGCAAGAAATCCGACAGCCTCGCACGTGTCCTGAAGGTCAAGGAAGTCGAAGAGCTGATGCGACAGCTCAGCGATCTGGACCGCAAAGATATGCTTCGCGGCCTAAAAGCCCTGATCAAGCAACAGGGCCAGGGTTCGGAAGGTTACAGGCGCGGCGCGCGTGAGCACTTCAAAGATCCCGAGCATCAATACGCCCTTCTAAAGGCGGTGGTTGAACATCTCAAAGCACGTGGTGCGTCGGATCAGGAGATCGCAAGCGCTCAGGACGCCGTCGACTCTCTGGTTGAGGAGCACGGATCACGTATCCGTGCCGCGGTGAGCATCAGCGAAGCCACCAAGGAGTTCCATAGCCCTGAACTGGGAACGCAATCTGAGCTGCGCGATGTCTACGTCTCAAACACCCGGGACTATCAGGACATGGCTGCGGTCCTGAAACACCTAAGCCAGCGCTATGCGGGCAAGGACCTTCGGACTGCGCTTGAATTCATGATCAAATCCATCGCACTCGATTACAACGCGGGGCTGGCACGATGAGCTTAGAAGGCGCCAGCAGCGAAACCGCACAGCTTGCCGTCATCATGAATGACCTGCACAGGCTGAAAACCCTGATTACCGTCATGGACGCCTGCGATACCGCCGCCCACCGGGCCTTGCTGAACGGTGCCCACCGCCGCTTCAACGGCGCAGCGCTTCTAACACTTCTGGCACCGCTCATCGATGTGTCCCGGCCGCGCGCCAAAAACTTCGGCGAGATCCTCGACGAAAGCAAACTGACCGATCTGGAAGCGAAGATCATCCTGCTAACGGACATCCATGGCCTGATTACTCAGATCCCGCCTAAGGTGTTTCCGCGCGACGACGGACTCGAACGGTTAAAAGCCGCCGCACAACAAGCGCTTGACGACCACATAGCCCAAGAAGAAGAACTGGAGGACGAGTGATGCAGTCATCGGTAACCGACCATCTTCACGAGACGCTTAGCATCTGTGGCGCAGACTTCTCCGACTCCAGCCATGTTGCAATCGATGCCGGCGCCTTGGGCGAGATGCATATCGAGGAAGCTGGTGAAGAAATCATCATATGCCTCGCGCGCCCGTTTCAACCCGGAGCAGATCGCCTTTCTGTTCTGACTGAGGCGCTGCGCCGTGCCCATCCGGACAACATTACCACCGCACCGCTGCAGATTGGCACACGCGAAGACAAACTTGTCCTTGCAGCGCGCCTGCCGCTTCGTGAAACTCAACGCAGAGATATTGACGAGATGGCCGAACACCTGATGGACATGCAAGACGACCTCATGGGGCGTCCATGACCGTTTCGTGCTGAGCCGGAGATAATCGTATGAATGACATTACAGTTGGGGGTGGAACCGATGTTGGCCTCTTGACGGTCAACAGCACACACGGCACCGATCCGACCCTGCCCTCCAAAGATGCGGCGAACCAAATCGTCGGCCAACAGCCGATGCAGGTCTACGTGGCAGGCGTTTATCGCGGCCAGGATGCCGATCGCACGATCCGCAACCTGACCCGAAATTTCTTCGAAGACCCCACGATCTTCCTGCCCGCCACTTATCGCGCCCAATCACGCGACACCTTCAGCAAGCTCGAGGCGGCGTTTGGACCAGATCACCCAGTTGTCGAGTTCGCCCAGGATCTCGAAGCCTGCACCCGATCCACGGACGAGCGTCGCAGCTCGTCCATCATGGCGTAAGGCGCGGACATGGCTGGGCGGGATGCAGTTGACTGGGGAGATCGCGATACGCAGATCCTCCAGATTCTGGGAAGCCTGCTGACCGAACAGCACCGCGAGGAACAGGCCCTTCTGGTTCTGGAGGCCGCGCTTGAGATGGAGCCGGGCAACGCCGATGTTCGCAAGGCCATCGCCGCCGTTCAGATCCTTCTGCGCAAGAACGAAGAGGCGCTTACGAACGCTGAAACCGCAATTAAACAGGTCTCGAGCCCCGATGACGCCGCCGCACTTCAGCTGGTGCGGTCACGCGCGCTCTGGGGTCTCGGCCGGGAAGACGAAGCCCGTGCTGCCATGGCCGAATTCTTAAAGAGTAGGACGACATCGTGAATTCCAGCAGGGCACAATCGATCTTCATCGCCCTCACCGCGCGTACTGACCTGATGCTCGCGATCCTGATGGTCGGCATTATCTTCATGCTGGTCATTCCGCTGCCCACTGGTCTGATCGACGCGCTGATCGCGCTCAACATCATGTCCTCGATGATGCTGCTGATGGTCGCGATGTATATCCCGGGGCCCCTGGCGTTCTCCTCCTTCCCCTCTGTTCTCCTTGTCACCACCCTATTCCGATTGGCACTCGCCATCTCCACCACACGGTTGATCCTGCTGAATGCCGATGCGGGCGAAATCATCTTCGCCTTTGGCAACTTCGTCGTTCAGGGGAACTTCGTCGTCGGTGCGGTGATCTTTCTGATCATCACCATCGTCCAGTTCCTGGTGATCACTAAAGGGGCCGAACGCGTGGCCGAGGTCTCGGCTCGCTTCTCGCTCGACGCAATGCCAGGCAAACAGATGTCTATCGACGGTGATATGCGCGCCGGTGTGATCGACATCGACGAGGCCCGGCGTCGCCGCGAAAACGTCCAAAAGGAAAGCCAGCTTTTCGGCTCGATGGACGGTGCGATGAAATTCGTCAAAGGTGACGCAATTGCCGGTCTCATCATCACCGTGGTCAACATCGTCGGCGGCATCGCCATTGGCACCACCCAGCATGGCATGTCGACGTCCGAGGCCGTCAGCGTCTACTCGATCCTGACCATCGGCGACGGCCTCGTGCAGCAGATCCCTGCCCTTCTGATCGCCATCACCGCTGGCGTGATCGTGACCCGGGTGACAACCGAGGAATCCACCAACCTTGGCGCAGATATCAGCCGCCAGCTTCTGTCTCAGCCCAAGGCTTTGCTGATCGCAGGCAGCATGATGTTCCTCTTCGCCATTGTCCCTGGCTTCCCGACGGTCGTCTTCGTCGTCCTGGGCGTGACCCTGCTCGTCGCCGGCTATCTGCTAATGCAGATCACCGGCAAAGACGCAGCCGCAGATACCACCGGCGAACTCGTTGCCAACGCTCCCAGCACAAGCGATGCCGCAGGCAAAAGCCGGGCCATCACCGGCGACGATTTCTCCCTCGCCGTGCCCCTGATCATGGAAGTCGACTCTGCCGTCGAGGACGAAATCAACACTGTCGAACTCAACGCAGAACTCGTGAAGATCCGGCGCGCCCTCTACCTCGATCTCGGCGTCCCCTTCCCCGGCATTCACTTGCGTTTCTCTGATCGTCTGGTCGGCGGCCAATACAACATTCTCGTTCAGGAGACCCCCATCGGCGGTGGGATCATCCGCCCGGGTCACGTGTTCTGCCGGGATCAGGCCCAGCAATTCGATATCCTGCAAATCGCTTTCGAAAGCGGCGACCGGTTCCTTCCGGGGTATGAAACGATCTGGGTCGACTCCGATGAGATCCCACGCCTCGAACAGGCGGGCGTCTCATACTTGTCGGTCTCGCAACTTCTGACCTTCCACCTCTCCTTCGTCCTCACGCGCTACGCGTCCGAATTCATCGGAATTCAGGAAACCAAGTTCCTTCTCAACCAGATGGAGGATCGCTTCGGCGAGTTGGTCAAAGAGGTACAGCGGGTCCTCCCGATCCAGAAGATTACCGAAATTCTTCAGCGCCTCGTGGCCGAAGAGATCTCGATCCGCGACCTGCGCACTATCATGCAAGCCATGATCGAATGGGGACAAAAGGAAAAGGACACTGTCCTTCTGACCGAATATATCCGCGGCTCCCTCCGCCGGTTCATCAGCTACAAATACTCCAACGGCAACAACATGCTTCCGGCCTACGTCCTGACCCCGGACGCCGAAGAAAAGATCCGCGGCGGCATCCGTCAGACATCTGCAGGAAGCTATCTCGCGCTCGATCCCCGCGTGACCAACCAGTTCGTCAAAAACGTCCGCACAGCCATCGGAGAGATCGAGAAATCGTCACATAAACCGGTTCTCGTCTGTGCCATGGACATTCGCCGTTACGTGCGCAAGGTGATCGAGAATGATATCTATGAGTTGCCGGTCCTTTCCTATCAGGACCTGACACAGGAGATCACCGTGCAGCCCCTCGATCAGATCAGTCTGTAGGCAGCGATTGCGACGTCTTATTCACGGAATCCTGTCGGTTCTCTTCTCGCTTCTGGGCGATATTGCGGTTGCCGCCGACATCAAACAGGTCGTCATTCTTGACGCCAGCAGCGCCGGAACCGGCGTGAATGTCGAAATCGTCGATGGCATCCTCGAACGCCTGTCGGCCAGCGACAATGTCGCCGTCACTGTTGAGCACCTGGGCAGCTATGCCGGTGAGATCGGCGTCGTTCCGGAGGTAACGGAGCTTCTGGCCGCCCGCTACGGCCAAACCGACATCTCCGCCATCATCGTCCTGGATCGGGCCGCCCTCAACTATGTGCTGACTGTTCGCTCAAGCGTGTTTGGCAATGCCCCGATCATTCTGGGGTCCAGCTCCTGGATACCGGATGAAACCGTGGCCTCCATCCCCAATATGACGGGGATCGTCGGGCACCACGATCTTTCCACCAGCATAGAGCTGATCCTGTCGAACCACCCGGAGGTCGCCGCACTCTTTATCGCAAGCGGCACCGCAAGAGTGCTCGACACACCGATCTCGCTATCCGAAGGCGCCGCTGTGGAAATCCAGAACGTAACCGCCACCGACATCACTGCGCTGGAACGTCTCCTGGCGACCGTCCCGGCAGATGCAGCCGTCCTGCTGGTGGATTTGCCGCGGGGCCGGGGCGGCCTCCCAATCGACCGCCATAGCGCCCTCGTCCGGTTCCAGCGCGCCACCGACGCCCCGATCTACGGAGTCTACGAGGAATCCCTCGGGTATGGCATCGTCGGCGGTTATCTCCAAAGCGCCCACCATCTAGGCGTCGACCTTGCAGATGTCACCCGGCGCATTCTCGGTGGTGAGCCGGCGGATATCATACCGCTCGTGCGCGACACACCCCACCGCTACATGTTCGATTTCCGCCAGCTCAGCCGCTTCGGCATCAGGCCCGCCTCGCTCCCCAAGGATGCGGTGATCGTCGAGGAGCCCGAAACCCTCTACTACCAATACCGCCCATATCTCTTGACGGCCCTGGGCGTCTTCGTCGCGATGATCGTCTACATCGTTTCCCTCTTCATCAACCTGGCAAAGCGGGCCCGCGCGCAAAGCGGGCTTGAACGCATCGTTGCAAGCAGCGAGGTTCCACTGCCGGAAAAAGATCTTGGCCTCGAAGCGCTCCCAAACCGGCTGGCTGCGGCCGTCTCAGCCATAGCGCCGGTCGCCGTCTGGCGGCTGGCGCCCGAGGGGCCATCCCGGCTCGGCATGTTCGAAGGCAGAACCCCCACGCTCGATCCCCTCGCTGCAAAGGCCGCCAAGGAGCAACGAGCCCAGTATTCCGGGCGCGATGCCGTTCTCTATCTGGAATCACCCCCCTCACCGGTGCCCCTCGTCGGCATGCGATCACGCCGCAGAATGGATCAGATCGACCGTCGCCTGCTCGACATCGCCACAAGAAACGTCGTGTCCGAATATGAAAGTCTGGAAGCGTCACGGATAGCGGAAAGCCTGCGAACGGCGGCAGACATCCAGATCGGCATGCTGCCCGACGACGTTCCGGGCACCGCCCGGTCCTTCGGCCTCGATGCCGAAGCTGTCCTTCACCCAGCAAAAGAAGTCGGCGGCGATCTCTACGACGTCTTCGAACTCGACGAGGATCGCCTCTGCTTTGTCCTCGGCGATGTCGCCGGAAAGGGCGTTCCCGCCGCACTCTTCATGGCGCTGACCAAAAGCGTGATCCGTGCCGCCGCCGAAACGCTCAAAACCCCGGCCTCGA
>CAWUIX010000139.1:0-6358 GCA_963922395.1 uncultured Rhodobacterales bacterium
CGGCGGACTCCCGAGGTTCAAAATGACGATGCCGGGCAACCACGAAGGGCAGCCCGGCGAAAGCTTCGGACCGGATCAGACCCGGCGGCGTTTCGGCGGGCGGCAGCCGTTGTGCGCGATCGGTGTCACGTCACGGATCGACGTGATGTTGAACCCGACAGCCGCCAAGGCGCGCAACGCGCTTTCCCGGCCAGAGCCAGGGCCCTGCACTTCGACTTCCAGAGTACGAACACCGTGCTCCTGCGCCTTCTTGCCGGCGTCTTCTGCGGCCATCTGCGCCGCATAAGGCGTCGACTTCCGCGAGCCTTTGAAGCCCATGGTGCCGGCCGACGACCAGGCGATCGCATTGCCTTGCACGTCCGAGATCAGGATCTTGGTGTTGTTAAACGACGAACTTACATGCGCCACGCCAGCGGCGATGTTCTTCGAAACCTTCTTCTTCCCACGACGGGTATCGCGTGCCATTGCTCTGACCCTCCCTTACTTCTTCTTGCCGGCAATCGGCTTCGCGGGGCCTTTACGGGTCCGCGCGTTGGTGTGCGTGCGCTGACCACGCACAGGGAGGTTCCGGCGATGCCGGAGGCCACGGTAGCAGCCAAGGTCCATCAGCCGCTTGATGTTCATCTGAACATCACGGCGCAGGTCACCCTCGACCGAGTAGTTGGCGTCGATATGTTCGCGGATCGCGAGCACTTCGGCGTCGGAAAGTTCGTTCACCCGGCGGGTCTCGTCGATGTTCACGGCCTCGCAAATGGCCTTGGCCGACGAATGGCCGATTCCGGTGATGTAGGTGAGCGCGATCGGAACGCGCTTGGCAGTCGGGATATTGACGCCGGCAATGCGTGCCACGTGTCTTGTCCTTTCGTTGCGAGCCCGTGCTTCCAGGCCCTTTTTTCACAACGTAAGCCCGAGGCGTTGGGGCCACGGGCTCGCTCATAGTCTCAGTTGGAAATCACCCGGGCGCGACCCGGTCCGATTCACCGCTTCTCCTTTGGAGATGGCGTGACTTAAGGTCTGCGGGACGGTCCGTCAACCCTGTGTCAAGGAAATTCTCGAGCCGCCTCGTGCTCTTTGGATTCGGGCATCATTTGAAGCCGCCAAATCTCCGAAGGATCTCGCTTGCTTCTTGCTCCACTTGAGGAAAATCCGCTCGCGAGCTGGTTTCGCCTGACCAATCGCATGCATTGTAAATGTCGCCGAGCCATTCGGGGAAATCATAAAGCTCTTCCAGCTTCCAGATCACACCACATAAAAAGCGTGGGGGCAGATCCTCCTGAACGTATCTGGCAACCCTCTCGGGCCATATCTCCTTTGCCACGTCCTCGTGCTCGACAAGGCAAATCTTCGAACCCGCTAGCGCGGCGAGAGTATCAGATATCAAATCCGTTTGATTGGCCTTTGCGCGAACCAGTTCGACCAAATGGTTCCTTGTGGCCTCTTCGGATACATCGGAGAGTTCTTTGCTAGCCCAGGCTCTCACGTCCTGTAACTGAAAGAGACCAATCTCCCAGCCAACTGTGATCCGGAGAAACGAGTCCTCAGCCATGCGGCTCGGCAATCCGACTGAGCGTCAACATACCATGGCCAGATGGACGGCACCAAATACCCCCGGCAAGAGCACAAGTACCCAGGATCGCAGATTGTTAAACTCGTACATCGGGTGATTTCGGTACAGCCAGTGCAGGCCCACATGCACCACAGCAAATCCTGACAGCCATTGTGCAGCTGTACTGGCCGCTCCCTGTTCCGCGATCCAGATTATCAACGCAAAAAGTGGCACATGAGCCCAAACGAAGACGGCCTCGCCTATTCGTTCCGGCATGAAACTCGTCAGCGGCAGAATGCGCCACTCGTGACGCTTGATCGCATCCAGCTCGTGCGTCGCGAGCGTACCCGCCATGAGCCAAAATGCGATCTCCAAAGGTGTACCTAGCCGAGTGTGGCGCTTATTTCCCCAGCCACGGCCTCAATTTCTCCAAGCCCATTCACAGACTTCAGATTGCCCTTGGCGTAGTAGTACCCGATCAACGGTGAGGTCTGCTTGTAATAGGCCAAGAGCCGCGTCTTCAGGCTTTCCTCGTTGTCATCCGCCCGCCGCTTGAATTCCGTCGCGCCACAGTTCGAGCATTTGCCATCCGCCGGGATCGGCTTGGTCTGGTCATTATAGACCTCGCCGCACATCGCACAGGTTGACCGCGCAACGATCCGTGCGACCAGCACTTCGTCATCGACCTGCATCTCGACCACGGCATCAAGCGTCTCGCCATGGCTCTCGAGAAGCGCGCCCAAGGCATCCGCCTGCGCCAGCGTTCTGGGAAACCCGTCGAAGATGAAACCGCCGGCTTTGTCGCCCTCAAGCTTCTCTTCAATCAGTCCGATCACGATCTCATCGGTCACAAGGTCCCCACGATCCATGATCGCCGCCACCTTCTGACCCATCTCGGTCCCAGACGTCCGCGCATCGCGCAGCATGTCCCCGGTCGACAGCTGGATCATCCCGCGCTCATCGACCAGCCGTCGGGCCTGGGTTCCTTTACCGGCCCCCGGAGGCCCGAGCAGAATAATGTTCATCGGCGTGCTGTCCCCTTCCCACCCTTTGCGCCGCGCTTCTTACCGCGGAGCTGAGACTTCTCAATAAGCCCTTCGTACTGATGGGCCAAGAGGTGAGATTGGATCTGCTGCACTGTGTCCATGCCAACGGACACGATGATAAGGATCGAGGTCCCGCCGAAATAGGCCGTGATGGCCAGCTCATTCCGGACGACTTCGGGGATCAGACAGACCAGCGCCAGGTAGGCAGAACCTACGACGAGGATCCGGCTGACGACGTAATCCAGGTACTCTTCGGTCTTCCGTCCTGGTCGGATACCCGGAATGAACCCGTTCTGATTCTTCAGGTTCTCCGCCACATCGTCCGTCTTGAACGACACGTTCGCCGTGTAGAAGTAGGTGAAGAAGACGATCATCACCGTGAAGAAGACCAGGTAGGCCGGTTGCCCGGGTCCGAAATACGCCAGAAGCGTCGACAGAACAGGGTTCGTCGTGTTGCCCGAGAAGGTTCCTACCGTCGTCGGTAGAAGAAGCAGCGACGAAGCAAAGATCGCCGGAATAACACCCGCCGGATTCACCTTGATCGGCAAGTGGCTCGATCCACCGTCATAGACCTTCATACCGACCTGGCGGCGCGGATACTGGATGTGGATCTTTCGAAGCGCCCGCTCCATGAACACGACGAACACCAGCGTAGCCAACAGCATTGCGGTCACGCCAATGATCACCGCAGGCGACAAGGCGCCCGACCGACCGCTTTCAAAGAACTGCGCCAGTGCGCCAGGCAGTTCTGCAATGATGCCCACGAAGATGATGAGGGAAACACCGTTCCCGACGCCCCGAGCCGTGATCTGCTCACCCAGCCACAGAAGGAACATCGTACCGCCAACCAGCGTGATCACCACCGCGGCCCGGAAGAACCAACCGGGATCGGTCGCAAGTCCGCCCGATTCAAGCGAAACAGCAAGGCCATAGGCCTGGAACGTCGCCAGAACCACCGTGCCGTAGCGCGTGTACTGGTTCAGCTTCATCCGCCCCTGTTCGCCTTCCTTCTTCAACTGCTGGAAGGCAGGCAGCATTGCACCCAGAAGCTGCACGATGATCGAGGCCGAAATATACGGCATGATGCCCAGCGCAAAGATGCCCATCCGGCTGATCGCGCCGCCAGTAAACATGTTCAGAACGCCGCCCAGACCGGCCGCCGCCTGCTCCATGAACTGCCGCAGTTCGTTGCCGTCGATCCCCGGCACCGGAATGTAGGTACCGATCCGGTAAACGATCAAAAGCCCGATGGTGAAAAAGATACGCTGTCGAAGCTCAGTGGCCTTGCCGAGGGTCCCCCAGCTGATGTTGGCCGCCATCTGCTCTGCTGCTGATGCCATTTGGTCTCTTTCATGCAGACGCCGCCGGACCGTTTTCCGGTCGGCGGCGCTTGGAAAACTCTTTGACGATGTAAGTGCCGCCCCGGGCGCTCACAACCTCTTATTCGGCCGCCGACGCAGATGTGACAGTAAGAGAGCCACCTGCCTTCTCGACCGCTTCCACCGCCGACTTGGACGCACCGGTCACCGAAAGCTTCACTTTCGCGGTGATCTCGCCCTTCGCCAGAACGCGGATCCCGTCCAGCTTGCGGCGCACGAGGCCGGAGGCCACAAGTGCATCTTCGTCGATGTCACCGGCTTTCAGCTTCTTGGCGTCGATGAATTTCTGGATCTGGCCCAGGTTTACAACGGCAAAAGACTTCCGGTTCGGCTTGTTGAAGCCACGCTTCGGAAGACGCTGATAAAGCGGCATCTGGCCGCCTTCATACCCGTTGATCGCCACGCCCGAGCGGGACTTCTGACCCTTGATACCTCGGCCAGCGGTCTTGCCCTTGCCAGAGCCCGGGCCACGGCCGACGCGCATGCGTTTCTTCGCAGCACCCGGATTGTCCGAGAGTTCATTCAGTTTCATGTCGCTTCTCCTTGCCGGATGCGGGGGGCGAAGCGAAAAGCCCCCGACCTCGGCGTTTCTTGGTTGGTTGATATGGGCCCCAAAAGACCACCGGCGGGGTATAGGCGAAGGCCTGGCACCTGGCAAGAGAGAATACCGGCCCTCAAGACCTTGCAGAAAAGGCCTGTTTCTCATCAACTATTGGGAACGGGGAACGACCATGCAAAGGGCTTAGGGACGTGAACATGCCGGTTCTAGCCACCCAGGACGAGGTTGCGGCCTTCCGGCGTGACGGCGCCGCACTCTTAAAGGGGAAGTTTGATCCCCAGTGGATAGAGAAACTCCGCACCGGAATCGATTCGGACCTTAGGAACCCCACCGATAATCTGGTCCGTCACACCGCCGATCCCGACGCACCTGGCTACTTCGAGGACTTCTGGGCCTGGAACAAAGTCCCGGAGTTCGAGGACTTTGTCCGCAACTCACCTTGCGCCGCCATCGCCGCCGATCTTCTGGGTGCGCCATCGATCAACCTCGTGATGGACAACTGGTTTATGCGAGAGGCGGGCTCCTCCTCCCGCCCGCCCTTCCACCAGGACCTCGCCTATTTCGACTTTGAGGGCTCGATGTGCGTCCTATGGCTGCCGCTCGAACCAGTGACCAAGGAGAATGGTATTGCATTCGTCCGCGGCTCGCATCTCTGGGATAAACTCTTTATGCGCGTCCGCTTCAAAGACGGGCACCCCAGCTACGAACCGCAGGAGGTCGCAGGTCAGACCTACCACCCGCCACCCGACATCAACGCCGATCCTGACGCCTACGACCTACTGCAATGGGACCTGGACCTCGGCGACTGCATCTACTTCGACATGCGAACGCTGCACGGCGGGCTTTCATCGGTCACGCCCACCGAAACTGTCCGGCGCTTCACCCTCCGCATGACCGCACCCGATGGCATGATCCGCTATCGTGGAGACTGGGCTGAAGGGGAACGTGCGCTCTTCGAGACCGAAGGCTACAAAGAAGGCGATCGGCTGGATGGCGCGTTCTTTCCAAGGCTCTGGCCGTAGAGACGCCTACAAACGAAAAAAGCCCCGCAATTGCGGGGCCTCTCTCTAAGTCTTAAGACGTGCGGTGTTACCCGCGCTCTTCCACGATCTCCACAAGATGCGGGATCGAGTCCACCATGCCGCGGACGGAAGGCGTATCTTCCAGTTCACGAGTCTTGTGCATCTTGTTCAGGCCCAGGCCAATCAACGTTTGACGCTGCTTGGCAGGGCGGCGGATCGGAGAGCCGATCTGTTTTACAACGATGGTCTTGGCCATGCTTACGCCTCCTCGGTCGCGGCTTCAGCTTCGGCCGGTGCCGGTGCTTCGTCCCGCTTCGGCAGGATGTCAGCGACCTTCTTGCCGCGACGCTGCGCAACCGACCGCGGCGACTGCTCTTTCTGCAGGCCGTCCATGGTGGCGCGGATCATGTTGTAAGGGTTCTGGCTGCCCAGCGACTTTGCAACAACGTCCTGAACGCCCAGCATCTCGAACACGGCCCGCATCGGACCACCGGCGATGATCCCGGTACCTGCAGGTGCTGTCCGCATGACGACCTTGCCGGCGCCATGGCGGCCTTCGACGTCGTGGTGCAGCGTCCGACCCTCGCGCAGAGCAACGCGGATCATCTGCCGCTTCGCCTGCTCGGTTGCCTTGCGGATCGCCTCAGGCACTTCTTTGGCTTTACCCTTACCAAAGCCGACACGGCCACGCTGGTCGCCAACAACGACGAGCGCAGCAAAGCCGAAGCGCTTACCACCCTTAACCGTCTTAGACACCCGGTTGATCGCCACAAGGCGGTCTGCAAATTCCGGAGCTTCCTCGCGTT
>CAWUIX010000140.1:0-6291 GCA_963922395.1 uncultured Rhodobacterales bacterium
AGTCGCTTCGTCGGCCTGTTTGCCGTAGCTGCCGTAGATCGGAGTATCCTCTTCGGTGACCGCAAGGGCCCGACGGATACGGATCGTCGGCGAGGGCTCGTCTGCAGGCAGAGGCGAAACCGGCTGAATCACGTCGCTCAGCTTGATCGCTTCAAGCGGTGCATCGTCCTCGGAATCAAGCGTGCGCAGGGCAAGGCTCAGCGTTCCAGCACTCTGTGCAAGGGCAAGGGTCTGGCCCTCTTCCGGCGTTACTTCAACCGTTACGGTCCGGTTGATTTGTGGTTGATCCGATTGCTCGTTCGCATTCTGGTCCGTACCGATGATCCGGATGTTCTGCAGGATCGTCAGGGTCCGGACACCGCGCTGCGTCAACATGATGTCGACAAAGTCGCCGGGCGTCACAAAACCACCAACGGCAGTGGTGGCGTTCACGCTGATCGACATCGCGCGGTTATTCTTACCGATGGTCTGCGTGATCGTGATCTTCTCACCAAAGTTGGACACTTTGTTCAACAGGATCGGTTCGCCCTGCGTCATTGCGCGCTTGGCGCGGCGCGGCGGGTTCCCGCTCTCCGGAAGAAGATCTTCGTAGTCGTTAAAAACGCCAACGGGCATGGCGTCGACGGGCCAGGCGATCGAAGTCAGCATATGTGCCTCAATCGGTTGGCCGAATTCGATGTCGCGGCTTGCGACAATCACGTCCATGACGGCGCCTTGCTCGGCAAGGGCAGCTTCTGCGCGCTGTGCCTCCAGGAAGTCGCGGGCCATGTAGGCCGATGCGCCGGCGATGGCGAGACCGACGATGGCGGTGAATATGGAACTCAGTCTCATCTTATGTGCCTCGTTTGATGCGGACCCAGGAAGCCTTGTTGAAACGCCAGGGCCGTTAAGAATTCAAAGTTGGATCAGTTTTGGGTCTTGGTGTCGGCAGCCACCTTGGGGTGGCTGCCGTACATGAGTAGGAAAGCCTTCATAGGCCTTATCAGCAGATCGAACCGCCGACAGCGCTCGCAGCCGGAACAGATGTCGGCATACATGTGCCAGCCGTATCCATCGAGCTCGAGATGTTGTTCGACAGGTTCGACAGGCCAAGAACGCCAACGCCGACAGCAACAGCAACCGCAACGCCGTATTCAACGAGGGTCACGCCGCGTTCGTCGCGGGCGAAGATTTTGAAGAAGTTCATCATTTTTTCGTCACTCCAGTTCAGTGAATGTCATCTCAAACACGATGACAGGCAGAAGCCGTCAGCAGGTACTCGTGACAGCGCGTCTAAGTTACGCCGCAGTTCTGGCACCGCGCATCGTCCGGATGTGGCGAAAATTCTCGCTTAGGTTGTATTGTGTGGCGCTCCACCGGATTCTGGTCACGCACCCGCCACGATTTGGCCCGATTTCGGTCCGCTGAGCGCCCAAATCCCCCGAAATCCCGGAGAATCGGGGGCTCTGCGTCTCAAGGCATTTGATGTTTGTTTCCTAACGGGAGACAAAATACGGATTTGCCCAGGCTCTACGCTCAAATCGGTCAACAATCGTCACACGAACCCAGGAAGAATTTACGAAACGGGCCAGCGAAACCTCGCAATTCGTCATTTCCTGGCCGTGGCAGGCGGACGCCGCGGACCCGTATCCAGACAGGATAACGGTCGAGACAGGGCTGGTTCTGACCCGGACGCGATCTTCCAGCCATTCAATCTCGTGAAACTCTGGACCTTGCGTGGAATAGGAGTGCCCGCCTTTCAGGGCCTCCAACAAAGCCTCCGGCTGATTTGCCTCCGCTTTCGCCATAACCCAGCCGCCAAAGTGGTCGGGTTCCGTAAAGTGCGCATCATCTGTTGCACAAAGCGAAAGGGAGCGCCCCTCGCTCAACAACTGGTCGAGCGTATAGAACCCGTGCGGCCGGTCGGACCCGACCGCGCAGCCATGATTATAGACTTCAACGGCATGCGCTGCTTCGAGTGTACGGGCGTCCTCTGTCGTCAATCCGGACCATTCAGGATGGGCAATGGCCACATATGCTCCGGTCGCGCGCGCACGCGCCGCAAGGGCCGGTCCGCTTTCCTGTTCATCTGTAGCGAAGAAGCCGGAGACGTCTGGTGGCGTGAAGCTTTCGGGTAGTCCGACCGCTAAGATGTGCCAAAGCTCACCATTCTCCATCGCGCCTGAGTGTAGTTCGGCGCCCGGAAGCGTTGTAAAGAGTTCATCTCTGTATCCGGTCGTGTCGGTGATAGGATATCCGTACTGACCGATGAAGTGATCGGTGAGGGCGATGAAGTCGTACCCCTCGGCCCGGTACCGGCGACAAACCTCCTCCGGCGTCAATGCTCCGTCAGAGCGGTCCGAATGTGTATGAAGGTTGCCGCGCCAAAACCTGCCCGGTGCTTCAAAGACTCTGTCGAACACGACCATTCTCCCCTCGCGTCATCTCTCTATTCGAAACGAGTGTGAAGGCCCTATGACAGAAATTCAGAGTACAGGGGCGCCTCGGTTAATGGAGCCGCCGCATGACAATTTAAGTAGGGTTTGATGAACGTGTGCAGACAGCCAGTGTCACAAAACAGTCGCTGACGCGTTACAATTCTGTGTCCGCCCCGACAAATATCCGTTTCGTTCACCCGGTATCCGCCTCAAGACCACGCGGGGGATGCGCATGTTCGAGGTCTCTGACCTGACAAAGACGTTCGGCTCGAAATCAGCCGTCGACAAGGTGAACTTTACAGTCGAACGCCCGGCCATGATCGGGATCATCGGCCGATCCGGCGCAGGCAAATCGACGCTTCTGCGAACGATCAACCGCCTGACCGATCCGTCAAGCGGTGCTGTCCTCTTCGAAGGCGAAGACGTCACATCGCTTAAGGGCAAAGACAAACGCGCCTGGCAGGCCCGGTGTGCGATGATCTTTCAGCAGTTCAATCTTGTTCCGCGCATGGACGTCGTCTCAAACGTCCTGCACGGCACGTTGAACAAGCGCTCGACGCTGGCGACCATGTTCAACCTCTATCCCGAGGCGGACATTCACGAGGCCATCGAAATCCTGGACCGGTTGGGGATTTCCGAACAGGCGCCAAAACGGGCCGAGGCACTATCCGGCGGCCAGCAACAGCGCGTTGCGATCGCGCGGGCCTTGATGCAGGACCCGGCGATTATTCTCGCAGACGAACCGATCGCCAGCCTCGATCCGATGAACGCTCAGATCGTTATGGATGCCCTGCGCCGTATCCATGAAGAGGATGGCCGGATGGTCATCTGCAACCTCCACACGCTGGATACGGCACGCCGCTACTGCGACCGCGTTGTCGGCATGCGAGACGGGCGCGTCGTCTTTGACGGCACCCCAGACCAACTCACGACAGGGGCCGCCCGCGACATCTACGGCGCGGGGGCAGAGTTTTCCGAGGCCGCGACCTCGACAGAGATCGGAGCGCTCGAACGGGCGCCCCGAATGGCGGCCGCTGAGGCCTGACAGTTCCGTAAGTTCAAGTCCATCCCCGCCAGGACGGCGGGCAAACGGGAGAGACCCATGAAGAAGACACTTGCCATCGCACTGGCCACGACGATCCTCGCCGGACCTGCGCTCGCCATGGATATCGAAGAGTTCCGTATCGGAATTCTTGGCGGCGAAAACGCACAGGACCGTCTGAATGCCTATTCGTGCCTCGGCGATTACACGGAAGAGGTTCTTGGCGTTCCGGCCAAGCTCTTTGCGCCCGCAGACTACAACGGCGTGATCCAGGGCCTCTTGGGCGGCACAATCGACATGGCCTGGCTTGGCGCATCATCCTATGCCGCCACGTACCTTCAGGATCCGGAATCTGTTGAGCCGGTGCTAGTTAAGGTCAACATAGATGGCTCGATCGGCTATCACTCGATCGGTTTTGCACGCAAAGATGCCGACATCAGCAACCTTGAAGACATGCAGGGCAAGGTGTTCGGTTTTGGTGACCCCAACTCGACCTCGGGCTACCTGATCCCGTCGATTGAGATCCCTGAAACCACCGGCGCCTCGATGGAGTCGGGCGACTATTTCGGTGAGGTAAAGTTCACCGGCGGCCACGAGCAGACCATCGTTGCTGTCTTCAACGGCGATATCGACGGCGGCGTAACCTGGGCTGACGGCCAGGGCGACTGGGAAGACGGTTATAACTCTGGCGCTCTGCGCAAGGCCGTGGACGCCGGTCTCGTCGACATGAACGAGCTGGTCCAGATCTGGAAGTCCAAAGTCATACCGGAAGGTCCGATCGTTCTGCGCAAGGCGCTGCCGGACGAGGTGAAGGCCAAGATGACCGAGCTGGTCGACGGTCTGCATGAAAAGGACCAGGAGTGCGCCTATGGCGTTGCGGCGGGCGAAACCCTCGGGTTCCAACCGGTTGGTCACGACACCTACATTTCGATCATCGAAGCCCGTAAGGCAAAATCGAACTGATCAGATATTCCTGACAGGGCCGCACAAGCGGCCCTGTCTGTTTTCCCGGACCCACCCATGTCAGAGATCTCTCTTTCGCCCGGAAGCAATGTTGGCTCCGTTCAGTCCGCCTATACGGAACTGGTCCGGCGCCGCCGCCTTTATGGGGCGGCGACGATCCTCATATTCGCGCTGCTGATGGTCTCTGGCTTCATGGTCGCGGACGACCGGAACGCGGGCGGTTTTTGGGATGGGTACCACAACATCGGTGACTTCCCGGCTGACGTCTTGAGCGAGGCCTGGGAAAAGCGGGCCGAGCTTCCCGGCCACATGGCCAGGTTCCTGCCGGCCTTGATTGAGACGATCAACATCGCCGCCGTTTCGACACTCATCGGGTCCGCTGGCGGGCTTTTACTATCCCTCCTTTCGACCCGAGGGCTAGCGCTCTGGCCGCGCTTCATTCCGGTCTTTCGCCGCACGATGGATATCATGCGCGCGTTTCCCGAGATTGTGATTGCCCTGGTCCTGATCTTCGTCCTCGGCGGCGGCCCGGTTCCGGCCATGATCGCAATTGCGATCCACACCGCGGGTGCGCTGGGCAAGCTCTTTTCGGAGGTTGCCGAGAATGCGGACCTGAAACCGGTGGAAGGGCTCGCCTCGGTTGGCGCCAACTGGAGCCAAAAGATGATCTTCGGTGTGATCCCGCAGGTCGCACCAAACTATCTGAGCTACACACTCCTGCGGTTCGAAATCAACATTCGCGCCTCGGCAATCCTTGGCTTCGTCGGTGCAGGTGGCATCGGCTATGAGTTGCGCAACGCGATGGCGTGGGGACAGGGCCGGTTCGACGAGGCGGCGGCGATCTTCCTCCTGCTCTTCGGCACAATCGTCCTCTTTGATCAGGTGTCCAGCCGGTACCGCAATCGCCTTACCAAGGGGGCACATCTATGACGGCCGCGTCGCTTGAGCAAACGAGTGCAATAACTGTTGCACTGTTTAAGAAGAAGCAGCGGTTTGCCTTCGCGATCCCAGCCGTTATCGTCGGTTACTTCGTCTATATCTTCTTTGCGTTCGACATCGCTGGCCTCCTGGAGCGGGCGCGCATGGACAATGCGGTCATTCTGGCCTCGGACAGTTGGAGCTACAAAACCCACGTGACGCGCGACAACCGTCGTGGCGGGATTGAGCACGCGATCGAGGGAGAGCGAAAGGGCGCCTACCCGGAAGGCGAGCGCCCGGATTGGGTGCACGATGCTGGCGGCGCCACAATCGTCGATCTGGGGGACGGGCATCTGGTCCGCCTGCTCCCCCAAAAACGAACCGAATACGAGATTCCTGGGTTCGGAGTGATTGAGGCCCAAGTCGACGGTCGAATTGTCGTCACCAACCTTGGGGACACGCCGCCTGACTGGATCAGCGCCTCGGACCGCCGCGTCGCAATCACCACGGATGCGGGTCGTGTGACCATCACGAACTCGAAAACCGAGGTCTTCCGATACTCCGCGGGGTGGGAGCTTTTCTGGTTCACTCTCGACAGCCCCTATCATGGCCACGGTCTGGGAGCGATCCTGTTCGGGGATCAGATCGACACGGCCCGTGGAAACGTCGAAGGCGCCTGGCACGATTTCTGGCACAATCCCATGTGGCGGCATGCCGACGTGGTCTGGGCCATCGGAGAGACCATTCTAATGGCTTTCCTGGGCACCTTCGGCGCAGCGATTGTCTCTCTCCCGCTGGCGTTCATGGCGGCCAAGAACTTCGCGCCATTCGCAGCGGTCCGCGTGCTGACGCGCCGGGTCTTTGACTTTGCGCGAGGCGTGGATGCACTGATCTGGACCATCATTCTAGCCCGTGCCTTCGGTCCCGGCCCGATGACAGGGGCGCTTGCGA
>CAWUIX010000141.1:0-6289 GCA_963922395.1 uncultured Rhodobacterales bacterium
GACGTTCAGATTTGGCGCGACCGGCGGAGCGTCTGGCGCCGCCAGCCAGTTCGACACAGAACCTTAGCGCATGTCCGGCGGTGTCGCATCCGCAGCCAGGGCCGCGACGACCGCGTCCAGACCTTCAACCGAGGTCTGCTTTTCGCCAAGCCGCCGGACGGTCACCGTCCGCTCGTCCACTTCGCGCTGCCCCACAGCCAGGATCACCGGCACTTTACCAACCGAATGCTCGCGCACTTTGTAGTTGATCTTTTCGTTCCGGATATCGGCCTCGGCCCGGACCCCGGCAGCGTTCAGGGCGGCCACCACTTCGTGCACATACGGATCGGCGTCCGAGATGATCGAGGCGACAACAACCTGACGCGGCGCGATCCAGAAGGGCAGGCGTCCGGCGTGCTCTTCGATCAGGATGCCGATGAACCGCTCGAACGAGCCAAGCGTCGCACGGTGCAGCATATAGGGTCGGTGCTTTGCGCCATCCTCACCAATATAAGTCGCCCCCAGCCGTTCCGGCAGGTTCGGGTCCACCTGGAACGTGCCACACTGCCATGTCCGCCCGATTGCGTCGGTCAGATAGAAGTCGAGCTTCGGCCCATAGAAGGCACCGTCCCCGGGTTCGAGCGTAAACGTCCGGCCCGTCGCCTTGATCGCGCCTTCAAGCGCCCCTTCGACGTGGTCCCAGCTTTCGTCTGATCCGACCCGCTGCTCGGGACGGGTGGCAAACTTGATCTCGAACTCCGGAAAGCCGAGGTCGCCATAGATGTCGGCAAGGAAGTTGATGAAGCGGGCGCATTCGCTTTCGATCTGATCCTCGGTGCAGAAGATATGCGCGTCATCCTGGGTGAAGCCGCGCACGCGCATGATCCCGTGCAGGGCGCCTGATGGTTCGTAGCGCGCGCAGGAGCCGAACTCGGCGAGCCGGAGCGGCAGGTCACGGTAGCTCTTGAGGCCCTGATTGAAGACCTGCACGTGGCAAGGGCAGTTCATGGGCTTCAGCGCGTTGATCGCCTTTTCCTTGGCATGTTCCTCTTCGACTTCGACGATGAACATGTGCTCCTGGTACTTGTCCCAGTGGCCCGATGCCTCCCACAGCTTGCGGTCAACAACCTGCGGTGTGTTGATCTCACGATAGTCGCCCGCGCGCTGTTTGCGGCGCATGTAGTCCTGCAACGCAGTGTAGATCGTCCAGCCGTTCGGGTGCCAGAAGACCTGACCCGGCGCCTCTTCCTGCATGTGAAAGAGGTCCATCTCGCGACCAAGGCGGCGGTGGTCGCGTTTCTCGGCCTCTTCGAGGAAATGGAGGTACTTCTTCAGCTCATCGCGGTTCTTGAACGCGACGCCATAGATCCGCTGGAGCTGTGGACGATTGGAATCGCCACGCCAATAGGCGCCGGCGACTTTCATCAGCTTGAACGCATCGGCAGGCACCTGGCCCGTATGCTGAAGGTGCGGGCCGCGGCAGAGATCCTGCCAGTGGCCGTGCCAGTACATGCGGATTGGCTCGGTGCCGGGGATCGCCTCGATCAGCTCGACCTTGTAGGGTTCGTTGTTCGCTTTGTAATGCGCAATTGCCCGGTCGCGTTCCCAGACCTCGGTTGTGACAGGATCGCGGCGATTGATGATCTCTTTCATCTTCGCCTCGATGGCGCCCAGATCCTCGGGCGTGAACGGCTCTTCGCGGTCGAAGTCATAGTACCAGCCGTTTTCGATCACCGGACCGATGGTGACGCGCACATCGGGCCAGATCTCCTGGACCGCGCGCGCCATGATGTGGGCGGCGTCGTGCCGGATCAGTTCATAGGCCTGTGCGTCGTCGGCGAGCGTGTGGATGGCAATGGTCGCATCCGCCTCGATGGGCCATTGCAGGTCCCAATGCGCGCCGTTCACGGTTGCGGAGATGGCTTTTTTCGCCAGCGAGTTCGAAATCGACGCGGCCACCTCGGCGGGCGTGGTGCCGGACGCGACATCGCGTTTGTTGCCATCGGGGAAAGTCAGGGAAATCTGGGCCATTGGCCTTAATGCTCCTCGTCAGTTTGGCGCCCACGGAACGCCCGGTTGCGGGTATTTTGTGAGCGCGCATCTGCGCCTTTGCGGCGTCGGGGTCAAGGGGGCAGGTGTTTGCATGATGCATGTTTCTGTTTTGTTCTTTTCATGCCGTGGCGGATCTGCAAAACTGGCGCGGCTTAGGACCTTGGGAGGGAGGGCGAGGATGCGATCATTCGAAGAGATCCTGGACATCGCGGCAGACCGCAAGGGCGGTCGGTCGGTTGTTTTGGAGACGGCCGCGCGGCCCCTCTCCGCGGCGGACCTGGCCGCGATCCCAGATGACCGCTGGCCCGCGCGGATGACGCAAGGCGTGTTTTCGGCCGGCTTCAACTGGAAGGTCATCGAAAACAAGTGGCCCGGGTTTGAAGAGGCGTTTGGCGGATTTGAGCCGGGCCCCCTTGCCGTGATGTCGGAGGACCGGTTCGATGATCTGTTGCGCGACACGCGGATCGTGCGGAACGGTGCGAAGATCCGGGCCGTACAGGAGAATGCGGTCTTTGTGCAGGAGGTATCAGCGGAGGCGGGCGGCTTTGGTCGGAAGATCGCCGACTGGCCGGGGGAAGATTACGTTGGCTTGTTGCTATGGCTGAAGGCCGAAGGCGCACGCCTGGGCGGGACCACGGGACAGTATTTTCTGCGCTTCATGGGCAAGGACAGTTTCATCCTGTCCCGCGATGTGGTCGCGCGATTGATCGCAGAAGGGGTGATCGACAAGGAACCGACCAGTCAGAAGGCGCAAAAGGCCGTGCAGGAGGCGTTCAACACCTGGGCCGCAGCCTCGGGGCAGAGCCTGACCACGATCAGCCGGGTTCTGGCGCAGTCGATCGGATAATGCGTGCGGCGGTGGCCGCGCACGCGATGCATGGCGTTTGCTATTCGGCAAAGGCGGTGGGCGAGGGGGTCTTCGTCCCCCTCGCGCTCCCCCGACCCTATTTTTGCCAAGAAGAAAGAGGGGTTGTTTGGGGCTTGGTTTCTGGCTGGTCAGGGGATCCATGGTCGGCGTAGGAAGAAGGCCAGAGCGCGGGTGTGAGAGGGAGAGCCGATAATGGATCCGATGGACCTGGAGACGCAGGAAGGACGGCGCATTGCCTATCATCTGACGCCCGGTGCCGGTCCGGCGGTTGTGTTTCTGGGCGGGTTTCGGTCGGATATGGCCGGGACGAAGGCTGTGTTTCTGGAAGACTGGGCGAAGACGAAGGGCCAGGGGTTCCTCCGGTTTGACTATTCCGGCCATGGACAGAGTTCCGGCGCGTTTGAAGACGGGGCGATTGGCGACTGGTTTGAGGATGCGCGCGCGGCGCTGTCCTTGATTGAAGGGCCGGTGGTTCTGGTGGGCTCGTCGATGGGAGGCTGGATCTCGCTTTTGCTCGCGCGGGCGGTGCCGGAGCGTGTGGCCGGCCTTGTGACCATCGCAGCGGCGCCGGACTTTACCGAGGACAGTATGTGGGCGGGGTTCGACGCCGAGATGCGCCAGCGTCTGGAGGAGGATGGGCTGGTCGCGCTGCCGTCGGATTATTCCGATGAGCCTTATGTGATCACCCGGCGGCTGATCGAAGAGGGGCGGGACCGGCTGGTTCTACGGGATCCGCTGCTCCTGCCGCTTCCGGTCCGGTTCTTGCAAGGAACCGACGATGCGGATGTGGACCAGAGCGTGGCGCTTCGCCTGCTGGACCATGCGCGCGGGCCGGACATGCGGCTGACCCTGGTGAAGGGGGCGGATCACAGGTTTTCCACGCCGGACTGCCTTGATCTGATCGTGGCATCGGTGGAAGAGGTGTTGGCGGTCGCGGGCGAGTAGAGCCTTGCGGAAGCCGTAGAATTCTATTGTGAGGAGAGGCTTATGACGCCGGAGGAGGCGAAGGCCGCAATTCTGCCCTTGTCGGTCATGCAGGGCTGTGATGCGGAGGCGGCAAAGACGGCCCTGACCGAGGTATTGGAGCCCGAGGCGCCGATCTATATGCCGTTTCCGTTTGAGCGGCGGGCTGGGCCCGGTGACCTTTTTGAGGTTGCGATCGCACCGCTCTATGAGGCGTTTCCCGATCTGGAGCGGCGTGAGACCATTCGCATGGCCGGGCGGGATGCGAACGGTGAGATGTGGGTCGGCGTTTGCGGGGCCTATGTTGGCACATTCGTGACCCCCTTCCTGGGGATTCCCCCGACCCGGCGCGCGGCGGCGATACGGTATCACGAGTTCTTTCGGATCGAGGATGGCCGCGCGACAGAGATGCAGGCGCTTTGGGACCTGCCCGAACTGATGATGCAAGCGGACGCCTGGCCGTTGGTGCCGTCCCTGGGACGGGAATGGCATGTGCCGGGGCCGATGACGCAGGACGGGCTGGCGATCTCGGGCGATGGGGCCCGTGCGGTCCAGATCGTTGGAGATATGCTGACCGCGCTCGGGCGGAATGCCGAGGGCGAGGAGGCGATGGAACTGCCCCGGTACTGGCACCCGCGCTCGGCCTGGTACGGGCCATCGTGCATCGGAACGGCGCGGGGCATCCGGGGGTTCCGGACGGTCCATCAGATCCCGTTTCTGAACGCGATGCCGGACCGGCGGGGCGGTGTGGATGCCGGCCATTTGTTCGGGGAAGGGGCCTATGTCGGATACACCTCCTTCAACGGGATGTTGGCGACCCTGTCCAATGGCGGCTGGCTGGGTCTGCCGGGCACCGGGCAGGAACTGACGATCCGGAGCCTTGATTTCTGGCGCGTCGAGGGGGAGCTGATCCGCGAGAACTGGGTTCTCGTCGATATGCTCCATGTCTACGACCAGCTTGGGATCGATGTGTTTGGCCGGATGGCGGAGCGGCTGGCGTGAGGACGCCCGGCACCTACACCGCGCTGGAAGATTTGGGGCGGGTGCGGTTGTCGAAGCACTTCTTCATGCGGAACTTCCTGAACTCGGAGATCGGGAACTTCTACGGGATGCCGAACCTGCCCGAGGATCCTGACCTGGCGATTGCAGCGGGACGGGGGCTGGCGACCGAGCTTCTGGACCCTCTGTTCGAGACCTTCGGGCAGATCGAGATCCGGTCGGGATACCGTTCGCCCACGCTCAATCATTTCGGGGCGACCGAGGTGCGGCCGCAGAAGTGTTCGCAGAATGAAAAGAACTATGCCGGGCATATCTGGGACCGGCGCGATGCGGCGGGGCGGATGGGTGCCTGCGTGTCGATTGCGGTGCCGTGGTTTGCGGATCGGTATGCCGAGGGCCGGGACTGGCGTGATCTGGCGTGGTGGATCCACGATCATCTGCCCTACCACGCTGTCTACTTCTTCCCGAAGCTGGCGGCGTTCAACCTGACCTGGCGGGAGGATCCAGAGCCGCGAATCCAGAGCTATATCGCGCCGAAGGGCAATCTTCTTGCGCCTGGTGGAACGCCGGAGGAGCCGCTTGCGGTGCGCAAGTTGCGGTATAAGGATTTTCCGCCGTTTCGGGGGATCTCGTTTCCCTGAGGAGCGGCTCGACAGGGCGTAGGGCTGAGCGTAAGCTCCAGCTTGCACAGGTATGCAACGCGGTCGCGCGCTGATGGATCTGCCAAAGACCCCTTCGTTCCGGCTGGACGGGCGCCGGGCGCTGGTGACCGGGGCATCCCGAGGCATTGGCCTGGGGGCGGCGATTGCCTTGGCGGAGGCTGGAGCGGAGGTCACCCTTGCGGCGCGGGGGCAGGGCGCCTTGGAGGAGGCTGTTGCGGCGGCCCAAGAAGCCGGTCTGAAGGCGCGCGCGCTGGTGCTGGATGTCACTGACGTTGAGGCCGTTCGCGCGACCTTTTCCGACGACGGACCTTACCATGTTCTGGTCAATTCGGCGGGTCTTGCCCGGCACGGACCGGCGTTGCAGACCACGCCGGAGGACTATGACGCGGTGACTGAGGTCAATCTGCGCGCGGCCTATTTCCTGGCCCAGGCGGCGGCCCAAGGGATGCAGGATCTGGGCGGCGGGTCGATCCTTCAGATTTCAAGCCAGATGGGGCACGTGGGCGGGATCGACCGGGCGGTTTATGCGGCCACGAAACATGGGCTTGAGGGGATGACCAAGGCGATGGCGATCGAATGGGGGCCGATGGGTGTTCGGGTGAACACAATCTGTCCGACGTTTATTCGCACACCTTTGACCGAAAGCACCTTTGCCGATCCCGAGCGGGTGGCCTGGATCATGTCGAAGATCAAGCTGGGACGCGTGGGCGAGGTTGAGGACATTATGGGCGCCGTGGTGTTCCTGGCCTCCGACGACGCAGGCTTC
>CAWUIX010000142.1:0-6288 GCA_963922395.1 uncultured Rhodobacterales bacterium
TCGATGTTCTGGAAGAGCGGTTGGCGCGCACAGCATAGGCGCACGCCAAAGGCGTCAGACGATTTCCAGACCGCCGCCTTCGCGTGCCTCGACGCGCGGCCACAGCACGCGGCCAAATCCCTGCATCGTCGCGACGTGTGGGAAGAGCGAGAGAAAGACGGCGCGCAGTTCCTGGCTCATCGAGTAATGCGCATCGGGGCCGGGGTGATAGCTTTCAACCTCAACCCCGCCGACGCGCAGGATGTGGTGGCCGTCAAAGGCCAGGTGATAGACGCGAACGGGGGAAACCGGCGTCATCTCAACCACGCCGATACCGTCGACGAACGTCGATACCGGGGCGAGGGCGGCTTCGCTGCCCAGGGCATTCCGGACGGCAGGGTCGCGGTTCAGAAGGCGCGCTGCCGGGCCAAGGGTGACATCCGTTGCCGGGCGTCCAAGGCCAAATGCGTCGGCGGTGACGCGATACAGCTTCTGCCCGTTCTCAAGGGCTTTCGGGGCTCCGGGCACCACTGTGATGGCGCCGATCCAGCGGAGGACGGCAACTTCACCGGTTGTGGTCTCGATTGCCATTCCGGGCACCAGATCTTCGACAGAGACCGGGCCTTCCGTCGTGGGCAAGATCGCGCCATGGGCGAAGGCAGAGAATGCCTCTTCAAAAATCGGGACGGCGGGCGCGATGCGAACGAAATCTTCGACCTGTCCGTCGTCATCCATCCAGGTGACCTCGTAACGACGGGTCAGCGGGATCGCCTTGGGCGTCTGACGGGCCACCGGAGCGGCAGCGCCTGCACTGCGGACGGTCCATGGTTTATGTCTGCGGGTTACGGTCGAACCTGCGGCCATCGCCGCGGCGTGGGTGGGGATACTGGTACTCATGCGATCAGTCCTCGCGGTCTGGTCACATCTGCATCGGCCCCCACCGATGTATACGTGCAGAATGACTGGTTACTACTTCTTCGACGTCAGGAACGATGCCGCAGATTCCCGGCATTTGTCAAAATATTCGGGATATTCGTGATCGGTTGGCCGTTAATGGACGGTTCACACTTTGCTTTGTTTCGCATTTTACGACGATATCTCGGAACCGCCGGATTGCTGCCCGAATCGCCACAAAAAAGACGGCTCCGCTTGGGAGCCGTCTGAGAGTGAACACGAGGTGTGGGGAGTGTTCTTGTCGTTCAGGCGCGGATCGCGTCTGACTTTTGCGGTCCCGACAACCGCTTTTCGCTGCTCGTATGGGTCATCTTGCGGCGCTGCCACGGCAGGGGCGTCGACATGGCGTCCGCCTCCTTCAAAACCGATGTGATCCAGCGCTTCTTCAATCTCATCTCAAGTTGCATATCCGTCTGCTCCAGCCTCTGTCCCGTCTTTTGGTGTGCCGGATCTGCCCCCGGCCTATGGGAAAAGTGACCGTCCAATGCGGCAGGGGTTTGGCGATTAACTAGATTTTGCAGTGTCAGTTCCATCATGGGCAGGCTGCGTCCTGTTTGTGCCTCAGTAAGGTTAACAAGATGTTGAAAAAGCGGCATTTATGCCGGGCTCAGGATAATGTGGGGTCTGAACCCCCGATTGTCGTCAGTGGCCAAGACCTGCCGATTGCCGGTCTCGCTGCCACAGTTTTGCCATGATGGTGTCGATGCGCCGCGTCGCTAGAGTCGAATCGCAGAGATCAGGCGGCCATAATCCGCCTCTCTGCGGTGTACGCTCCGACGGTAAGAGAAAAAGCGTGCCTCGTCGGAGTACGTGCAATGCCTGGTCCAGCTTGCCGATCCCACGCCAGCCGCACGCAGGCGCTTCAGGCCGTACCCGGGCAGGTCGAACAACAACCTGTCGGCCTCTCCGGCCGCGAAGAACTGTGTATTCTCAGGGTCTTCGTCCTGAAACCGATCAAAGAACTCCGGGCCTACCTCATAAGCGCGCTGACTGATCGACGGGCCAATCGCGCAGCTGATCGTGTCCCGGCTTGCGCCAAGGGCCACCATCGCGTCGACGGTATTCTCCAGCACGCCCGAAAGTGCGCCTTTCCATCCCGCATGGGCGGCCCCGATGACCCCCGCATTCCGGTCAGCGAACAGAACCGGTTGGCAATCGGCAGTCAAAACAGCGAGGGCCAGTCTCGGCGTCGCGGTCACCATCGCGTCCGCCTTGGGACGGGGGTTCTCAGTGGGCGCATCGATCGTCAGGACATCGGCGGAGTGCACTTGATGGACGGTGACGAGGTTTTGGGGCGCGACCCTCATCTCTTCGGCCACGCGTATGCGGTTAATCTCGACCATCTCCCGCTGATCGGACGATCCAGGACCGCAATTCAAACCTTCGAACACACCAGAAGACGCGCCGCCCTTCCGGGTGAAGAACCCGTGTGCGACGTCCTTCAGCTCTTCCGAAACGATGACTTCCAATGTCATCAGTCGAGCCCCGGCGGTGGCGTTGCGTTGGCGCGATGGATGGACATCGCTTTGAAGAGGTGACCCATTTCCTCGGGGTGGGTCAAGCGCCTGTGCGCGGCGATGTGCGTATCTAGAGCCGAGCCGCTCAGCGAAGTGGCGAGTTGGCGGGCCCGTTCGGTGATCCCGAGGCGTTCGAGAAAGACCCCCTGGTGAGTGATGGCACTTGTCGCGGCGCCGGCGTCTTGCGCGCATTGAGCCAGTGCGCCGAAGTCCACATGCGCCGTCAGATCGGCTTCGCCGGGATTTGCCAGCGGACCCTCGAACCTATGGTTGCGGAGCGCCTGGAACGTGTCGCCGAGCGACCGGCTGTCCCCGTAATCGACGATGATGCCTGTGCCGCCAAAGGTCGCGATCCGGTTCGCAAGGTCCGTTGCATCGGCCCTAGCCTGAGCGTTCACCTCAATGATGTCTCCCGGTGTTGTGTCGCCGAGCCGATCCTGAAGCGCCCCAAGCGGCACGGCGGGGGACCATCCGAACGTGAGCGCCCCTGCTTCGTCGAGCCCGACCATGCGCTCCGACCAGCCGTTCGTCTCGTGCCGAAACTGGCGAATGGGGAGAGCGTCAAAATACTCGTTTGCGATGAGATAAAGGGGCGCCTCGGGTAGATCACGAACCGTACCACACCAACTGATGTCGATGCCGGGCAGGGCCTCTTTCTGACGTTTCTGCAGCGTTGGAGAGACCTCGACCAGATGCAATTGAATTGCGTCGCGAAACCCAGGGACCCGCGCCGTCGCTCGTAGGCAATCCGCCATCAGCGTGCCACGCCCCGGGCCTAGCTCAGCCAGGGTCACTTGTGCAGGGCGTCCGTTGTCCATCCAGTGTTGGGCAAGTGCGAGACCGACAAGTTCGCCAAACATCTGACTGATCTCAGGAGCTGTGGTGAAATCCCCGGCGGCACCCAATGGATCCCGCGCCGTATAATACCCAAGCGTCGGATGGGTCAGGCAGGTTGTCATGTAGTCCGACAGTGTCATCGGGCCTTCGGCGCGGATCTGACGCCGGAGAACGTCCGCCAGCGCGGTCAAGCGCGCCGTCGCGCCAGGGCGACGATGATGAGACCCAGAAGGAGCATCGGCAGCGACAGAAGCTGACCCATCGTTATCCCGGCCTCGCCGAGCCGGAGCACGTGGCCCCAAGGGTTATCCGGTGTGATGAATTGCGCGTCGGCCTGTCGGAAGAATTCGACGATAAACCGGGCCAGCCCGTAGCCTGCGAGGAAAAGCCCGGTCATCTGCCCAGGGATCTTCAAACCACCTTTGCGGTAGGCCAGCCAGAGCAGGACGATGCCAAGGATCAGCCCCTCAAGAATGGCTTCGTAGAGTTGCGAGGGGTGGCGCGCGCACAAGCCCTCGATCCCAGGACAATCCTGGGCCCGGACGCCCGGAAAGATCACGCCCCACGGCAGGTCGGTCGGGCGCCCCCAAAGTTCGGCATTGATGAAGTTGGCGGTTCGCCCCAAGAGCAATCCGGGTGGCGTGGCGACCGCCAGCGCGTCGGCGGCGGAGGGCAGAGGCGCTCCGTGTTTTCGTGAAAACAGCGCAATCGCGATCCCGACACCCAAAAGGCCGCCGTGAAAGGCCATGCCGCCCTGCCAGATGTACAGGATCTCAATCGGGTTCGAGAGATAATAGCCGGGTTGATAGAACAGGACAAAGCCGAGGCGCCCGCCCAGAATGACACCGAGCACGATCCAGGTCAGAAGCTCTTCGACCTGTTCGGCTGTCATCGGTGCCGTGTTGGCCGGCCACAGTGCGGGTCGCCGGACGAGGCCGCGGATGATCCACCAGCCGATGAGAATGCCGACGATGTAGGCCAGTGCGTACCAGCGCAGCGCCAACTCGAACCCGCCGATCGAGACCGCAAAGAGGTTCGGTCCAATATCCGGAAAGGGGATCGCGAAGGTCATGGCCGCCGGATGCGCGGGCCGCGCGGAATTGTCAACCTTGCGAGGCTTCGCATCGCCGCCATATAGAGGTCATGACGATAACAGGAGCGTGACGATGCAAAGCCGGAACAAGATCCTCGAGGATGTCTCGCAGTTGATGACCAACGCCATGGGTGTGGCACAGGGCGCGCGGGAAGAGGCGGAGACGGCCATGAAGGGTCTCATCGACCGCTGGCTGGCCGAGCGGGACTTTGTGACGCGCGAAGAGTTCGATGCGGTCCGTGCCATGGCCCAGAAGGCGCGGGAAGAGAACGAGGCACTAAAGGCTCGGCTGGATGCACTGGAAGCGGCGTCTAAGGACTAACCCAGGCGCACTAGATCTGCGTTACACTGACAGCCCGGGTCTTTGTCGGCTCGGGCTGTCGCGCGTCCAAGAGACTGCTTTTTGGACCAGATTACGCAGCAACGGCGCTGATATGCTTCGCTCCAAGCCCGCGGTCCTGGGCGGACTGAAATGCGTCCCGGACTGCCGTCATCACTGGTGCCTCGGGTCCGTTTAGAAGGTATCCAAGGTCTTTGACCAGCAGATCGATGGTGAAGAGCGGATCGTGCGCTCCGTTGGCGATCTGTTTGCCGACAAAAGCACCTGCGGGGCTAGTCACCGGAATGGGCTCCAGGAGGTTCATCGCCACGTCCGGGGTCAGATCCTGCGAGGCGCCGTACTCCAGGAGTTCGGCCAGCGCGGCCGTTTGAACCGCCAACAGCCCGTTCACCATCATCTTGAGCGCGATGCCTTTTCCGCTTGGTCCTGCGTGAATAAGGGCCTTTCCCATGGCTTCAGCGGCGGGGCGAAATGTCTCTACATCTTCCTCTTTTCCACCAACCAGGAAAGCGAGTGCGCCGGCTTCGGCCTGTGGGCGAGATCCTGCGACCGGGGCGTCGAGGCTCCGGACCCCGGCGACGCCCGTTGCGAGGGACAGCTCATAGATCCACTCCGGGCTGACCGTGCTCATCTCAACGGCCAGTGTTCCAGGCGCCATGGCCGCGAGGGCCCCTTGTGGTCCGAGCCAGACACTTCGGGCGGCTGCGTCGTCTGTGACCATGGACAAGACGATCTGTGCAGTTCGTGCAGTGTCGGCGGGTGTTTTTGCGACGAGAGCGCCAAGCTGTGCGAGGGCTTCGGTTCGATCCTCGGTTCGATTCCAGACAGTAAGTGAGTGACCCGCCTCAAGAAGGCGCTGCGCCATACGCTGTCCCATCGCCCCGAGTCCAAGAAATGCAATCCGTGCCATTGTGTTCCTATCGTTCTCTGCTTTGCGTGCCGGTCCGGCTCGGCTGAGAGCACTCACCGAATTTTCTTCGGAGGACGGGCGCGCGGTTCATTGGGTCACTTCTAGCCATGCTTTGATTTCAATAAATAATAGACATGACACTTTATGAGTGCGATTTATGCATGAATGGAGATCGATAACCTCTCCCTTCTGCGAACCGTCGCGGAACGCGGATCTTTCGCGGCTGCAGCTGCGCAGTCCGATCTTGATCCGTCCATTGTATCGCGCCGGATTGCGGCACTGGAGGATCAACTGGGGTTCCGGCTCTTTGCCCGCACGACACGCCGGATCGCCCTAACAGAAGCAGGCCGCGCCTACCTGGATCGTGTGGGCCCCGTCCTTGACGATCTGGACGACGCGGCCCGGTTTGCACGGGATCTCGTGGACGCGCCTCGTGGCAAGTTGCGAGTTGCGGCGTCGACGGCGTTTGGGCACAGGATTGTTGTGCCTATGCTGGATCAGTACCTGACCGACAATCCAGAGGTTGATGTCGATCTGGTCTTGGATGATCGCCCAGCCGATTTGATTTCCGAACGCCTGGACCTCGCTGTCCGGCTATCGCCAGACGCCCCGGCAGACACGATTGTCCGGCGCCTTATGTCGACGCGTTATCGGGTCG
>CAWUIX010000143.1:0-6247 GCA_963922395.1 uncultured Rhodobacterales bacterium
TCAGGACCGTGCGAAGGGCAGCCAGTCTGGCACGGCGTTTGTCGTCTGTTCGGATGACGGTCCAGGGCGCTGTGGGCGAATGGCTGATTTCAAACGTTTCTTCGATCGCGTGGGTGTAGTCCTGCCATCGCGCCAATCCTTCAACGTCAATCCGTGAGAGTTTCCATTGCTTTAAGGGATCACGCTCACGTGCGAGGAAGCGCCGCAGCTGTTCTGCGCGGCTGACATTCAGCCAGAGTTTGACGAAATGGATGCCTTCGTCGATGACGAGCGCCTCGAACCGTGGGAGCTGGCGAAAGAAAACTGCCCGTTCGTGGGTCGTGCAGAAGTCGAACACGTGCTCCACAACGGCGCGGTTGTACCAGGACCGGTCGAAGAAGACGATCTCGCCTTCCGCTGGCAGGTGGTCGATATAGCGCTGAAAGTACCATTGCGACCGTTCTCGATCCGACGGCTTGGCCAGAGCGACGACTTTGGCATGCCTTGGGTTCATATTCTCTGTGAATCGCTTGATCGTGCCGCCTTTTCCGGCGGCATCGCGCCCCTCGACGACCACGATGATGCGCTTTCCGGTGCTTGTCACATCGGCCTGAAGCTTGGCCAGCTCTAGTTGCAATGCCTCAAGTTGATCCTCGTACGACGATTTCTCGAGCCAGCGCCGGTAGGGATAGTCTGGGTCGAGCACGTCCTTTTTGCCATTCTGGGCAATTGCCTCACGGACGGCTTCGGGCGCGCCGTCTTCGTAATATGCGCTGATTGCGCCGTCATAGGGCAGGGACATGATCTGACCTCTGTTCTGGTCCGTTGACCGTAGGGGCCCGGGCTTTTCAGCGCAATCCGGCGCGTGCCGCGGCCCGGTCAATGGCGTCGATTACATCCTCAGTGTGGGAGTGATGCGGCATATGCCCGGCATCTTCGAGGATCGTGAGGTTGGCGCTAGCCACTTGTTCGGCCAAAGGTGCGGAGTGGATTGAGATGGGGACGGTTGTGTCGTCTTGGCCGTGCACGATCTCGATCGGAAGGGCGAGGTCGGGATATCGCTTCTCCATCTCGACGACGTGCGGCCGGAGTGTGTTCACTTGCCGCGCGTTCGAACGAAACACGGGAAGGCGCAGGGGCATGTAGGGCCCGATGTGGTCCGCGTAGCCTTCTGGCATCTGGTTTGGTGCAAAGGTTGCAGCCACACCTGAACGAATGCGTGTTGGCGGGGCCAGGGCCGTGAGCGCAGGTGCGATCAGACCGCCGCCCAGGGGCGTACCGTTCACCTGATAGAGCCAGCTGAGATCTCCGGGCCATGGCTTAGCGACACCTGCAAGCATGACCACCGCGGCTGGATCATGGTCCAGTGCCCAGGCCATCGCAACGATACCGCCGAAGGAGTGGCCGACGACGATCGGGGTCTCGACGTTCAGAGCTTTGGCGGCTGCGGACAGTATCTGTGCCTGTTCGAACGGGCTTTCGGCCTTTGAGACGAATGGGCCTGAGTAGACCGGGTCGCTATACCCCAGACCGGGACGGTCAAAGGCAATGACGCGGTAGTTCTCCGCCAGCCGGTCCGCGAGGTCGAACGTATAGTCCCGCACTGAACCGAACGCCCCGTGGATCAGGATCACCGTGGGACCGCTGCCCTGTTCGACGTAGTGAACGCGGTGGCCCGCGGCCTTGACGAACTGACCCGCAGGCGGGTGCGCTGCTTCGGCCCGGCTGGCCCTCAGATGTGCGGAGGCGTAGAGCGCGGCATAGGCAAGCGCGAGGACCAGAAGGCTAGTCGTGGCCAATCTTTTCAAGCTCATATGGCGTGGTTTGATAGATCTCGTTGATCCAGTTGCCATATAGAAGGTGCGCGTGGCTTCGCCACCGGTTCATCGGATCGCGTGCCGGGTCATCGTCCGGGTAGTAGTTGAGCGGCACATTGATCGGCGCGCCTGCGTCAACATCTCGGTCGTATTCCTGCTTCAGCGTATCACTGTCATATTCGAAGTGATTGAAGATATAGAGCGCGCGATGTCCCGGATCTTCGACCAAACAGGGTCCGACGTCGTCCGAACCGAGAAGCGTATTCAATCCTTCGGCGGCGGCGATTTCGTCCTGCCGCATCTCGGTCCAGCGAGAGACGGGGATCACGCAGTCATCGGAGAAGCCACGCAGATATGGCGAGGCTGGTGCGAGGTTCGTGTGGCGATAGCAGCCGAACGCCTTCGCCTTCAGCATGTGTTTAGGGACGCCGTGGAAGTGGTTGATCATCGCCATGCCACCCCAGCAGACGCCAAAGGTGGAGTGAACGTTGGTCTGGGTCCAATCCATCACCTCCTTGAGCTCATCCCAATAGGTGACCTCTTCGAAAGGCAGGTGTTCGATTGGGGCGCCCGTGATCAGGAGGCCGTCGAAGCGTTCGTTCTTCAAGTCCTGAAAGGGGCGATAGAACTCTTCCATATGGGCGGCAGCCGTGTTCTTGGTCTGATGCTCGCTCATGCGGATCAGGTGAAAGTCGATCTGCAGCGGTGTTGCGCCGATCAGACGTGCGAACTGGTTCTCCGTCTGGATCTTCTTCGGCATCAGGTTGAGAAGGCCAATCCGCAACGGTCGGATGTCCTGTCGCGCGGCCCGGGTGTCCGACATCACCATCACGCCCTCGTCCTTCAGGACAGAGAAGGCGGGCAGGGTTTCAGGCAAAGTGATCGGCATAGCACGGCTCCGAAGCGCAGGGCCGTGTAGATAGTCGCCCGGACGCAAGGCCACAACCCCATGCCATTTCTATTGAATTTCTGAGGTTGCTTAACCGCTGCTACGCGCGGCGATTGCAGCTTCAATCAGAGCGTTAAAGTCTTCGGCGGACCTAACGCGCGCCACATCAGCCGCCTGGATCGTGATGCCCCAGTTTTTGGCGATTGCGGCGTAGCGGGGCTGTCTTTCAGCAAGGGCGCGGGCATAGGTCCAGCGGACGAATGTATCGGGGTCGACTTCATCCTCTTCAAGGCCGGTCTCGGCCAAGTAAGCCAGCCATGCCTGATGGAGAAACGCCGGCTGGTAATACATCGGCTTCGGGGCTTTATCGAAGCGGCGGATCAGATCGTCGGTGTGGGCATCCGTACCTTCGATCCAGACGAGAAGAAGCGTGCGCGAGAGTGTCTTGAGGACAGGATCAGCCGGATCTTCGGGATCGACCACCTCGCAGAGCGATCCTGAGCTGTCGCAGACAAAGTGATCGTAGCCGTAGAGCGCCTTGGCCCGCTCTATGAAGTGGGCCGTGTCCAGCATGGCGTTGATTTCGGCCATGCGGTGCAGCTCTTGCCGGCGCATGTATTCATCAAAATGAAGGCCGCCTTTGGCCGGGTCTCCGGGTTTGCCCAGATACATCGACAGGGGGGCCAGGTTGTTGAAGGTGATGTTCGACGCAATGTAGATCGAGTCGGACATCAAGAGGTCGCGCAGGTAGGGCACGCGCATCGCCTCGGCCTTGAAGCTGTCGGCGATGTGTTCGCCCATGTAACGAGTGCCAATGCGGTAATCCACGGAGTAGTGGAACCATCCGCCGGTTGCGCGCAAGAGATTAGAGATGTGTGTTTTCCCGAGGCCAGACATGCCGAAGAGCCCCACGCGCTTTGCAGGGGCCTCGGTCCAGTCCTGAGCCGTCGGATAGATCATGGATCCCGTGCTAATCGCGCAGCACGAAATCTTCTAGCGGATTTTTGATTTCTCAGGTTTTGCCATGCGTTTGTGCCGTGCCTGCAAGATGCGACCGTCCAGGAACAAAAGGCCCAGGCCGAGAAGGGCGAACCCTAAGAACGCATCGGGTTTCAGGGATTCATCGCGCACGAGCGCGCCAAGTGTGATCGCGACCGGTGGGATAATCAGCGTGCAGAGAAGTAGATTTCCTGCTCCTGCCATCGCCAGCACGCGGTAGTATAGGAGGTAGGCGAGGGCCGTGGAAATTGCCGCATAGTAAAGGATCGCGCCCCAGGTCACTGGCGCAAGGGAAAGGTCGAACGGTCCATCGATACTCCATGCCAGCGGAACCATGATGAGGGTCGAGCCGGTCAGCATCCCCGCAGCGTTCACCATAGGGTCCTGATCGCCCAGGGTCTTGCGGGCCCAGGCCCCTGCGAAGGCGTACGACACAGCGCCTGCCAGCACGGCAAGTTGCGCAAGGGATCGAATGTCAAAGTTCTGTAGTGCCTGAAGGCCAATCGCTGTGGCGACACCCGCGAAACCCAAAGCGACGCCAAGGGCACGGTTCTTCGTGAGTTTTTCGTCCGGAAAGATCATCGCCGCGACCAGTACGGCGAAGATGGCGGTCGTCGCATTCAGGATGGAGGTGAGGCCGACCTCGATGTGAAGCTGCCCCCAGGCCATCAGCGAGAATGGGATCACGTTGTTCAGGCATCCCATTACCGTAAAGGCGCCCCAGACTCGAATATCCCTCGGTACAGGAACGCGGCGCAGGCGCACGATCAACCAGAGCAGAAGCGCGGCCCAGCCGACGCGATGCGCGACGGATGTGAGGACCGGTATTTCGTCCAGCGCGATCCGGATCGCCAGGAAGGAGGCGCCCCAGACGACGGAGAGGAGTAGAAGCTCTGCCCAGGCTCTAGGACTGATGGAAACCTGCGTCATAGCGCGACCATCGCGAGTTTGCCTCCCGGACGCGACCCGAAACTTGCGCAACCAGACGCGAGGGTTACGGGGAATTTGCCGCATCATTGCCCCTGTTGGGTAATGAGCCGTGTCGATATGCTTGTTCCATGTCGATCTGGACCCGTATCGGCGCTGCACTGCAGGCCCTCGCCTCTGGTGAAAGTCTTTCTGCGGTCTTTGACCGCCTCCGAACGCCTCCGGAGCGTTCGGTTGCGTTTACTATTGCGGTGATTGCGCTTGGCGCGAAAATGGCGAAAGCCGATGGCCTTGTGACGCGGGATGAAGTCGCCGCGTTTCGTGAAGTGTTCACCATCCCACCGGAGGAGGAGGAGAACGCGGCACGCGTCTTTAATCTTGCGCGAACGGACGTCGCAGGGTTCGAGGAATATGCGCGCCGAATCCGGGGAATGTTCCGGAATGATCGGCGGGCCCTGACCGACCTCTTGGAGGGTCTGTTTCATATTGCAGTAGCTGACGGGGACTATCACCCTAATGAAGACAGCTTTCTGACCGTGGTCGCCAAGATCTTTGACGTGGATGATCGCGCATTCCGGGCGATCCGCACCCGGTTTGTGCCCGACGCGGCGCCAGACCCCTACGATGTTCTGGGTCTGCCACATGATGCGACGGTCGACGATGCACGCACGGCGTGGCGACGATTGGTGCGTGAGACACACCCTGACCGGCTTCTCGCGCGGGGTCTGCCGGAAGAGTCGATCCGCATGGCTGAGAAACGGTTGATCGCTATTAACCGGGCCTGGGAGGAAATCAACGGGGCGCAGGCCGCGCAAGCGACATGAGGATAGCGACGTATAACGTTGAATGGATGGGGAATCTGTTTGACGACCAAGGGAGCCTTCTCGCCGATGATCACTGGTCAGGGCGTCACGATGTGACCCGCATCCAACAGATCGAAGCGCTTGGAATCGTGTTTACGGCTCTTGATGCGGATGCTGTGATGATCATCGAGGCGCCTGACGGTCATCGGCGGCGAGATGGGGTCGCGGCACTGGAAACCTTTGCGGAGTGGGCCGGATTGCGGGCGCGCAAGGCACTGATGGGGTTTGTGAACCAGACACAGCAGGAAATTGCATTGCTCTATGATCCTGACGTGATTTCGGCGCGTCATGATCCGGTGGGAGAGGAAACGGGAAAACGTGGATCGCCCGACGCCCCGCGGTTTGATGGTGTTTTCCGCATCGACCTGGACGTCGATAACACTCTCGATCATGTCCGGTGGTCGAAGCCACCGTTGGAGTTGGCGGTCGAGCATCGCAGCGGCGTTTCCTTTCGCATGATCGGTGTTCACGCGAAGTCCAAGGCGCCCCATGGGGCAAGAGGACGAGAGGCGATTATGAGGGCGGCGATTGCGAACCGGCGCAAGCAGCTTGCCCAGTGCATCTGGCTGCGACAGCGTGTGGATGAGCATCTTGCCAATGGTGAGCCGCTGATTGTTTTGGGAGACTTCAACGACGGACCGGGGCTGGATGAATACGAAAAGCTGTTTGGCCGGTCGGGCGTGGAGATTGTGATCGGCGAGGATGATCAGATCCGTTTGCATGATCCCCATGCCGAAATGGCCATGCAGCGGCGGATTGGCGGAATGCCGGCG
>CAWUIX010000144.1:0-6228 GCA_963922395.1 uncultured Rhodobacterales bacterium
CCCGGGGGCGAACGGAACTTCCAACCTTCAAAGTCAGCCACGCTCGTGATCGGCTTGCCGGATGCAAAGCTTTCCTGACCGTAGACCCACCAGCCGATCAGCTGCATGCCATAGGTGTTGTAAAGCTCCTGGGCTGCGTCATAGCCGCCACCGTGGTAGAGCCACGAAAGCTGCTGATAAGGCGTGTCATACCCGCCCATGATGTCGCCCACGAACTGGAACGCAGGGTTCTTACCAGTCTGATAGCCGCCGCCCGTCATGTCGCAGTCGAGAATGCCATTGGCGGCTGCGTCAAAGGTCTCCGTCGGACCAACCACTGAGGCCGAATAGAACATCTCAACAGATATTTCGCCGTTCGACATGACCTGCACGTCGTCAACGAACTGCGCGGCAAGCTTACCCGACACCGATTCAGGAGCGTAGTGCGTCTGGATCCGGAGCGTGGTTTCCTGAGCGACCGCGGCAGTACCGATCAAAAGCGCCGCGGTGCCGACGGCAGCAGCCGCCAGTTTGGTGAATGTCATGCTTTCCTCCCTATGGTGCATGTCGCATATGTCAGCCGGCGGCTCGAAAGACCGTCTTACTCGGCATTGGGCGGAGCGTAGCAAGGTCATCCCGACCTGCCAAGTTCCTTTTAAAAATATTAAAAATTTCGAAATTCTTGATTAAACGCAAAATTGTGTGTTAGGGCATCGGTGGAAGTAGTGTGTACTATGAAGACAGAAACGCCAGATATCTATCTGGATTTACAAGATAAACTCGTAACGGCCCGATTTGATCCGGGTCAGAAGCTGAAGCCTGCCGAACTTCAGGCCGCCTACGGCTGTTCGGCCAACACCGTCCGCGACGTTCTTCTCAGGCTGTCAACAGTCGGCCTTGTGGACTTCGAGATTCAGCGCGGTTTCCGAGCCCGAAACACCTCAATCGAGATGCGTCAGGACGTTACCCGTTTCCGCATCATGCTAGAGCAGGAAGGCGCCGGTCTTTCGATGCAGCATGGCGGCGTTGCATGGGAGGCCAAACTCTCCGCAGCACATCACGCCCTCAGTCACATTGAAACAGAAATTGCGCGGGAAGGTGACGTCGAGCCCCTGATGTCGCATTGGTCAGATGCTGAGTGGACGTTCCACCAGGTCCTGGTCTCCGCCTGCGGCTCCCCGCTTCTGAGAAAAACCTACCAGTCCATTTATCTTCAGTTCCGGCAGCAAATGGTCAGCCAGGAACGGGACTTTGGATCGAACTACTTCCGCGCGATCATCAATGAACATCAGGCGATCCTGGACGCCGCCCTCTCGCGAGACCTCGAGGCATGTAAATCAGCGATCTACGATCACCTAAAGCGGAACCTCTAACCCCCGCTGATCAAGCCGCGCCCGGCATATCATCCGCGATGTAAGTCTGAATAATCTCGTGGAAGTTCGCGTCGGCCTCAAAGCCCAGCGAAATCGCCCGTTCAGGGTCGAAGTCTCGGGGCCACCCAGCAACGATCTTCTCGATCACCGGATCGGGCGCGGATCGGATTAGGGAAACTGCGTCATTCCCGGCAATGTCCCGCAGCGCCTCGATCTGTTCCTCAACCGTGCAGCTCACCCCAGGCAGGTTGAGTGAACGACGGCCTCCTAGTTCAGCACTATCGAGCTGAGCTGCGTGCACCAGAAACCCGGCGGCTGACTTTGGAGACGCGTGCCAGTGACGGACGCTCGCGGGGACCGGAAGAATGGCCTCCTGACCAGAAAGCGGCTCACGAATGATCCCGGAAAAGAACGACGACGCTGCGAGATTGGGCTTACCCGGTCGGACACATATCGTCGGCAATCGAATTGAAATCCCGTCGATGAACCCCTTCCGGCTGAAATCCTGGAGCATCAGCTCAGACACCGCCTTCTGCGCGCCATAGGAGGTCTGCGGAGACGACAAGAACAGATCGTCGATCTTCTCGGGATAGGGATTGCCGAACACCGCGATAGAAGACGTGAACACCACACGCGGACAATAGGCACCCTCCGAAGCCACATGTGCCGACCGAAGCGCCTCAAGGAAGGCCCAGAAGGCCCAGCCGTTCACGCGCCAGCCTTTGTCGAAATCGGCCTCCGCCTCACCAGAAACGATGGCCGCCAGATGGAAGATCACATCGGCTCGAATCTCGGCGATTGCTGTTGCGCTGTCCGGCGACGCAATATCTCCGGTGATCCTTTGATGCGCGGGCGCGCCTCCTTCCGGAAAGAACAGATCGCATAGGATCACTTCCGGATCGGCGACACCGGCGACCCCCTCACTCGCGATCCGGCGGGCGAGCTTCTGCCCCACCATTCCGCCGCCGCCGATGATCAAAACACGCGTCATGTCTTGCTGTCCAATCCGTTCCGGTCCCGAAGCTCTAGGTAGAGAGCAGAGTGATCGAGGTCTCCGCCTCCCATCTCATCCCGCAGCCGAACAAACCGCTCGCGGATATGCTCGGTTACAGGCAGTTCCAGTTCGAGCCCGCCAGCCTCTCCAAGAGCATTGTCCAGATCCTTGATCTGCGACCAGGCCAGGCCGCCGGGTACAAAGTTACCTTCTGTCATCCGTTCCCCGTGCTGTTGCAGGATCGTCGAATCCGCGAATCCGCCCTTGAGCGCAGCCCGCACAGCAGCCGGATCCCCTCCGCCCCGCTCGATCAGAAGCATTGCCTCCGCCACCGCCCCAATTGTAACCGCCACAATCGCCTGATTGGCCAGTTTCGCAAGTTGTCCCGCACCGGATGGCCCGACATGGACGGGCCGTCCCATCGCACCGAGGACGTCAGAAGCGGCTGCGAAATCCTCAGACGTCCCGCCAACCATGATTGCAAGTGACCCGGCTTCGGCACCCTTCGTCCCGCCAGAGACTGGTGCATCGATATGGCGGACACCAAGCCCGTCCAACAGCGCCGATTCTGCCCGTGCCTCCTCAGGCTTAATCGAACCCATCTCGATCCAAAGCGCACCTTTGGGAAGCGCCGCTTGAAGCGCGGGATCCTCCAGGACAGCCTGTGTGGCCCGCCCATCGCTCAGCATAGAGATGATGAAATCTACTTCGGACACGGCCGCTCCAGGGTTCGGCGCTACCTTCGCGCCGAAAGGGGAAAGGGCCTCCGCCTTCTCAGCCGTCCTGTTCCAAACCGTCACATCATGACCGGCCTCAAGCAGATTCCGCGCCATTGGCGCGCCCATAAGACCCGTACCCAGCACGGCAACGCGTCGCGACATTCGATTTTCTCCCCTCCGCTCCGCGGCACCCTAGAAAAACGAAATCCTTTCTACTAGGCCTGTCCCGCATGCAGTGGCCACAAAGTCGACGGGCGGCTGCGAAAGGGAGGGCCCCATAAAATGTCGGATGAGAAACCAAAGCTCCGGTCACAAAACTGGTTCAACAACCCGAATGATCGCGAAATGACGGCGCTTTATACCGAGCGCTATCTGAACTACGGCTTGACCCGGGAAGAGCTGCAGTCCGGAAAGCCGATCATCGGGATTGCCCAGACCGGCAGCGATCTCTCCCCATGCAACCGCCACCATATCGAACTCGCCAAACGCGTTCGGGACGGTGTCGTGTCCGCCGGTGGTACGGTGATCGAGATCCCGGTGCATCCGATCCAGGAAACCGGCAAACGCCCGACCGCCATGCTGGACCGGAACCTGGCCTACCTCTCCCTCGTCGAAACACTCTACGGCTATCCGATCGACGGCGTCGTCCTCATGATCGGATGCGACAAGACCACCCCCGCGCTCCTCATGGCCGCGTCAACCGTCAACATCCCGGCAATCGCCCTCTCTGTCGGACCCATGCTGAACGGCTGGTACCAAGGCAAGCGCACCGGCTCTGGAACCATCGTTTGGAAGGCCAGGGAACTCCATGCTGCGGGCGAGATTGACGACGACGGCTTTATGGATCTGGTGGCCTCCTCTACGCCCTCGGTTGGCTACTGCAACACAATGGGAACGGCGACGACGATGAACTCGCTCGCGGAAGCGCTCGGGATGCAACTTCCGGGTGCCGCGGCAATTCCCGCGCCCTACCGGGAGAGGGGCCAGATCAGCTACGAGGCCGGAAAGCGGATCGTGGACATGGTGCACGAAAACCTGCGTCCATCGGACATCATGACAAAGGAGGCGTTCGAGAACGCCATCGTCGTAAACTCGGCTATCGGCGGCTCGACCAACGCACCCATCCATCTGAACGGGATCGCCCGCCACCTTGGCATCGAACTGACCAACGATGACTGGCAAAGGCTCGGCTACGAAGTGCCACTGCTCGTGAACCTCCAACCTGCGGGCGAATACCTCGGCGAGGACTATCACCGGGCGGGCGGCGTACCTGCCGTGATCGGCGAACTGCTCCGCGCCGGAATGCTGCCCCATCCCGATGCGATCACCGCGAATGGTCACTCTATGGGCGAAAACTGTGGCGAGGTCACCGTCGAGAACGCCGACGTCATCAAGCCAATCGATGCGCCGATGGTTCAGAACGCAGGGTTCCTGAACCTCAAAGGCAACCTTTTCGACAGCGCTATCATGAAGACAAGCGTGATCTCTAAGGAGTTTCGCGACCGATATCTCAGCAACCCAGAAGATCCCGAAGCCTTCGAAGGAACCGCCTTCGTCTTTGACGGGCCCGAGGACTACCACGCGAGGATCGACGACGAAGCTCTTGGAATTGATGAGCATTCTATTTTGATCATGCGTGGTGCAGGTCCGATCGGTTACCCGGGTGGTGCAGAAGTCGTCAACATGCGCCCCCCTGCGTACCTCCTGAAGAAAGGGGTCCACGCCCTGCCGTGTCTCGGGGACGGCCGGCAATCCGGAACCTCCGGTAGCCCGTCAATTCTGAACGCCTCCCCGGAAGCTGCAGATCGAGGCGGCCTTGCGCTCGTGAAGACCGGAGATCGCATTCGGATCGACCTCAAGTCCGGGCACGCAAACATGCTTGTCGATGAGGCTGAATTGGACGCGCGACGCGCTGCTTTGCCAGAGGCGCCGTTCACACCGGACAGCCAGACGCCATGGCAAGAGATCTTCCGTGACCGTGTGCGCCCCTTCTCCGAAGGCATGACCTTGCGCGGCGCAGACGCCTACCGCGATATCGCCGCAAAAAGCGTACCGCGGGACAACCACTGAGGGGCAAAATGAGCGACAAACCGGATCTCCTCCTGATCGGCCGGGTTACCGACCGAATGATGGACCGTCTGACCGAACGCTTTTCGGTCCATTCCTTGTTCGATCAGCCCGATCAGATGGCGTTTCTCCAGTCAGAGGGACACCGCTTCACCGCCGTGGCGACCGACGGCCATTACGGCCTGACGCCGGCCCCGGCGGATCTCCTGCCCAACCTAAGAGTCGTTTCCAGCTATGGTGTCGGCTACGACGCCATCGATGCTGATGGTCTCGCGGCGCGCGGCGTGGTGGTGGCCCACACCCCAGATGTGCTGAACGATGAAGTCGCCGATACCGCCATCCTTCTCTGGCTCGCCGTAAGCCGCCGCCTCGTTCCAGCCGACCACTGGGCGCGTTCCGGGAAATGGGTCAACGAAGGGGCATTCCCACTCACGCGCTCGGTCCAGAACAGGACTGTTGGCATTCTGGGGTTCGGTCGGATCGGTCAAACCATTGCGGCACGGGCATCCATGTTCAACGCGACGGTCCTCTACCATACGCGAACCCCCAAGGATGTCCCGCAAACCTACGTGGACACACCTGTCGAGCTCGCCGCACGCTCCGATGTATTGGTCTGTATTACCCCGGGTGGCGCGGCTACGAAGCACCTCGTGAACGCCGAAGTCCTGCGCGCCCTCGGACCAGACGGCATCCTGATCAATGTCTCTCGGGGATCCGTCGTCGATGAACAAGCCTTGGTAAGCGCGTTGTCCTCTGGTGAACTGGGCGGCGCCGGCCTTGATGTGTTCGAAGAAGAACCCAAAATCCCTGACGCGCTCAAGGACAAGGAGAATGTCGTTCTAACGCCGCATGTTGGCAGCGCGACGGTGGAGACCCGTCAGGCGATGGGCGACCTGACTTGCGACAACCTGATCCGCTTCTTGGATGAGGGCCGGGTGTTCACGCCAGTGCCTGAGTGCCGTCACTTGAGCTAACCAAACTGCTAATACCGAAGATGTTCGCGTTCTTTGTTCGCTATCAGGCAGTTAAGGGGCTTGCTTGAGCGCCCAGGATTGCCAATACAGGAAGGATTAAAGGAACGGGACACCATTTTTGA
>CAWUIX010000145.1:0-6191 GCA_963922395.1 uncultured Rhodobacterales bacterium
AGACGTGTGCTCTTCCGATCTCGGGGTACCGGGTGGTCCTGTTCGATTTTCTGGGCCACGGGCGCAACCCGCTGCCGATGTCCGGTGACGTCACCTCGATCGACGGCACGACGCGCCTTTTGATGGATCAGACGAGTGCGGTGATCGAGGCGGCTCGCGACGAGAATGCGCCGGTCGCGTTGGTCGGTCATTCGATGGCAACCGATGTGCTGGTTCGGGTCGCGGCCGAGCGGCAGGACGTTGGTCCACTGGTCCTGATCTCGGCGTTCTCGCGGGCCATCGACGCGCAGATGCCAAGGGACCTCCTGTTTGTGACCGGGGCGTGGGAGCCTGGGTTGCGGGCCTTTGCGACAGAGGCCCTGCAGATGGTGGATCCGTTTGCCACGGAAGGGGCTTCGGTCGAGGTGGGAGGGGTTAGGCGCGCGGCGGTGATCGCGCCAAGGGCGGACCATGTTTCTGTCCTGCACAGTCCGACGGGGCGTCAGGTGGCGCTTGATTGGCTGGACGAGGCGTTTGACCGGAGCTCGGAGGTCACGATCTACCCTACGGGACCCGCCATTGTGGGGCTGATCGCGGGCGTTGTGATCCTTTTGGTGGGGGCTGCACGGCTTTTGCCCTGGCGTGATGTGCAGAGGGCGTCCCTCAGCCGCGCTCAGCTTAGCGTTCTGCTGCTTGCACCGATGGTCACGGCGCCGCTGGTGTCCTGGTGGCTTGATCCGCAGGTTCTGCCGGTATTGGTGGCCGACTACCTGGCGCTGCATCTGGCGATCTATGGCGGTGTGCAACTGGGGCTTCTTGCATTGTTCCGGGTGCCAATGGGTGGACTTTCCGCTCCTGCATTTCTGTTTCTTCTCGTGGCTTGCTCGTTGATCGCAATCGCTCTGGATCGCTACGCCGCGAACTTCTTGCCCACATCACAACGGCTTTGGATCGTGGCCGTGATGGCGGTCGGGGCGGTCGCCTTCTTCCTGGCGGACGCGCGTCTTTGCCACGCGCAGTCCCTTAGGCTCCGGGCCTTGGTCCACGGGGTGTTTCTGCTGTCGCTGGTGATCGCCGTTGCTCTGGATCTTGAGGGGCTTTTCTTCCTTGCGATGATCGCGCCAGTCATCGTGCTGTTCTACTTTGTCTTCGGCAGCCTCGGGCACGCCGTCAGCACCAGATCCGGGCCCGTCGCGTCGGGCCTGGCTCTGGGTCTTGTCCTGGCGGTTGCGTTGGGGGTGTCATTTCCGCTCTTCAGTTCGTGAGTGTCCGGAAGTCTTCGAATCCTACTCGCGGGGACCGGTTTGAGTTTGAGCTCCAGCCCACACCTTGCCCGGGAGGATGCTGAGAGGATGGTCTTCACGCAGCAGCCTTTGCCGAGGTGGCAGCGGCGACGAAGGAGGCCGCCCTTTCGGCGATGTCCTCCAAAGAATACGTCGGCTTATAGAGTGCCGAGCCCAACCCGAACCCATCGGCACCAGCGCTTCGGTATTCGCCCAGGCGCTCGGGTGTGATGCCGCCGACCGCTGCGACCAGCGCTTCCTTTGGCAGGACGGCACGCACCGCCGAGATCGCCGAGGGTGGGATAAGTTCGGCGGGGAAGAACTTCAGAAGACTTGCGCCTTGTTCCAACGCGAAGAACGCCTCGCTGGGGGTCATGACGCCTGGGCACCAGTCCAGCCCCTTCGAGATAGCCGCTTCCCCAACCGACGCGTTGGTGTTGGGTGATATGATGATCCGACCACCAGCATCGGCGACAGACGTCACCTGCTTCTGGCTCAGGACAGTGCCGGCACCGATGATCGCATCGTTCCCGTAGCGGTTCGCCATTTTCTCAATAGAATCCAGAGGTGACGGCGAGTTCAAAGGAACTTCGATGATGCGAAAGCCTGCGTCGATCAGAATGCCTGCGACATCCAGCGCGGCTGCGGGCTCGATCCCGCGCAGGATCGCGATCAGCGGCATCTCTACCAGAGCGGCTTGCAGGTCCACTACGACAAAAGCCCCGCGGATTGTGCGATCAGGAAATGCCCCATCGCGACGACGTCATCGGGCGCCCCCTGGCTTTTGATCCCTGCCAGAGTGAGCGCAGTTGCGTAACGATCCGTCAGGTCATTCCGGCCAACGATCGTAACGCGATCGGTTGCATCACCCCGGTCTTTCGCAGCCTTGATCTCAGTCCCGATCAGGATGCCGGACAGATAGTCCGCCACCTGATTTTCCTTTATGCGCCCCATCAGGGGCAGCGTCCGAACGTGGAAGAGATCGTGCAGGAGGCTGGAGCCATTCTCGAGCCCTGATTTCACACCGAATTCAAAGCCTTGCGCGTCGAATGGCCCATCCTCCATCAGGACGCCGAGGATCGTATGCCCTTTGAGCGCCGCGTATATCTCACCGGTCATATAGGTGGCGTAATCCTCGATCTTGCCATCTGTGACGCGGATCCATTTGCTGTGCGTGCCGGGCATCACAAAGGTGCCATCGGACATCCCGAGCGCCGATGCGCCAATTATCTGTGTCTCTTCGCCCCGCATGACGTCGGGACCCGCACGATGATCGGTTGTGACGCCAGTGATGAACCGAAGATCGACGCCGCGCGCGGTCCGATGCGGAACCAATGCGCGGGCCAGATCTGCCGCATCAAGCGGCACGCGTTCGTAAGGCGTCTCGACCCAGCCGTTGCGGCTGGTGATCATGCCTGAGGCCAGCACGGGAAGCCCATGTGCGTAATCCCAATCGCGAATGAGTTTCTCGAAGACGGCTTCGAAATCCCGGCCCTCGACGTTCATGATCCCCTCAGAGGAGGATACCTTATCGATCACCTCGCCATTGGATCCGATCAGGAAGGCCCGGAGCGAAGACGTGCCCCAGTCGATCCCGATCAGGGCAGGCTTAGATCCGGCCGAACTCATTCAGAAGATCCTCTACGGTCTTGCCCTTGGCCACCCATTTGCGGGTCTCTTCCTCGCGATCCGCCTGCTCCTGGGCGAGGCGAACAGTTTCTTCGGCAATCTCTTGTGGAACAACGACCACGCCCATCAAATCGGCCACAATGAAGTCGCCGGGATTTACGACGACGCCACCACAGGCAATCGGCACATTGATCGAAAGTTCTTCTTTGCGTGCCGAGAACATCGTGTGCGTGCCACGAGGCGTGATCGCCCTGGTCCAGATGGGCCAGTTGATGTCTTCCAACTCATCGGTGTCGCGCCCGGTGCCGTCGACGATCATGCCCCGGATTCCACGGTTCTTGGCCAAGCCACCCATCAGACCGCCACAGACGGAGGTTTGAAGATCGCCACCTGCATCAACCACTATGACGTCCCCGGGTTGACCCATCTCCAAGGCCCGCAATGGATCAACAAGATCACCCTTGGAGAGCTGAACCGTTACGGCTTGTCCGGTGACCTTGCTACGAAACGCAGGTTTGATGGCGCTGTCCATGACACCGGTCCGGTATTGCACATCCGCAAAAATTGCCGCAGCAGAGTAGGCCTCAAGCACCTTGTCGAACTTTTTCAGGAGCTCAGGGTTGCGCTCAAAATCATTGAAGACCCGGAGCTGGGTGCTCACGTCTGGCATGGTTATTTCCTTTTATATGAGTTGTTTGGCCAATGCCTTGGCATTGACGGTGTAGTCGGGAGAGCGCCCCGTCAGGACCTTTGCGACCTGCGTTGCCGCAGTGACGCGTGCTGCACGGATCGACTCTTCTGAGTAGTATGCGGCGTGCGGGGTCACGAGCAAGTTGGGCAGCTCGAAAATCGGGTTGTCGTTCGGCGACCAGTTTGCGCGTTTCGCCGGCTCCTCTTCCGGGTCATCAAGACCAGCCGCCGCCAGATGACCCTCTGTCAGCGCACGGTAAAGCGCGGCGTTGTCCACGGTCGGGCCGCGACCGGTGTTCACGAGGATCGCGCCTTCTTTCATGGCTTCGAACTCTGCGTCGGACAGAAAGTGGCGCGTCTCTGGCGTCATCGGCGCTTGCATCAGAATGTAGTCGGAGCGCGCCAGAAGTTCAGACTTGGATACAAGCTCCACGCCATGGCGCGCTGCGACGTCCGCAGGAAGGAAAGGATCATATGCGATCACATCAACGCCAAAGCCGCGGGCCCGCGCGGCGATTGCCTGCCCGATCTTGCCGAAGGAGACGACGCCCATTGTTCGGCCGCGGAGCCGGTAAACCGGCTGCCCGCTTTGCCATTTCCAGATACCTTCATGGGTCGCGCGATTGTAGTCGAGGAGTTTGCGCGCCAAGGCCAGCCAGAGCGAGATGGCATGGTCGGCGACTTCTTCGGTGCAGTAGTCCTGAACGTTGGTGACAAGGATCCCGCGCTTGGTGGCCGCGTCCACATCGACGATATCGACGCCGACACCATAGCGCGCGATCACTTCGCATTTCTTCATCCGTGAGATCGTCTCCTGGCCAATCCGGGCGTACTGATTGATCATCGCCGCACAATCGGGTGCAGCGTCGAAGAGGTCCGCCTCGGTCTTGGCCTGAAGCGCGATCACCTCGGCGCCCGCAGCCTCCAGGATGTCGCGCTCCACCCGCACATCCCCAAAGTCGTAGTCGGTGATGACGACTTTGGGGCTGTCCGTTCTGGGCTGAAAGGTCCGCAGATCAGACATAGGCACCCGCCGAGTAGGTCAGCTCATAGGAGTGGCTGTAGAGCTCGAAGATGTTGCCGAACGGGTCTTCCATGTAGACCATGCGATAGGGTTTCTCGCCCGGGAAATAACTGCGTACCTGGCTCATCCGCTGTTTGCCGCCAAGCTCTTCGATGATCTTGACGCGGGCCTCGACGTCTTCGTCCTGGACGCAGAAGTGAAACAGACCGCGCCGCCAGTATTCAAAGGGGCGTTCTTCTTCGATTGTGTTCGGGAACTCGAAGAGCTCGATCCCAACTCCATCGCCGAGCGATAGATGCGCAATCCGGAAAGAGCCCCAGCCCTCGCCAAAGACGTCATCGCACATCTGGCCAATGGCGCTGTCATCGTGATGGATTTCGGTCGGGCCCATGATCACGTAGAGGCCAAAAGCCTTGGAATAGAACTCCACCGCCTTCTCAAGGTCAGGAACGGTGATACCGATGTGGGAAAAAGTAAGTGCGACCATGGGTGGCTCCTGTTCGTACGTGTGTCAGAGAATGCTGCGGACGATCCCGCCTTCGATCCGGTGGGCGGCACCGTTGGACGCTGTGCTGGCCGAGATCGTCACGATCATACGGGCCACTTCGTCCGGCTGGACAAAGCGCTGGATCAATGAGGTCGGTTCGTCGGATTTGAAGTAGTTGTCGACGATGTCGGCCAAAGGTTCGCCCTTTTGCTCAGCCAGACCGTCGAAATAGGCCTCGACACCTTCGGTCCAGGTGGGGCCGGGCAGGATCGAGTTGACCCGGACGCCGGTGCCCTTTGTCAGTTCCGCCATTCCGCGGGTGAGACCGAGCATCGCGGTTTTGGTGACCGAGTAGTGCACCATCTGGGGCAGGGGCTTCACACCTGCCTCGCTGGCCATGTTGATGATGGACCCTGTATTCCGTTCCAGCATCGCGGGCAGGAACACACGGCTCATGCGCACGGCCGACATGATGTTGATGTCGAAGTAGCGCATCCAGTCGTCATCGGAGAGCTCGGCAAACGGTTTGACCGAGAAGATGCCGACGTTGTTAACGAGGATATCGACGTCACCCTGATCTTGCGCGAAGGCGCAGAGGGCTTCGGCATCTTGCAGCTTTGTCAGGTCCCCGGCCTTGCCCACGACATCGCCCTTCGACGAAAGGTCATCGACACAGGCCGCAACCTCGTCATCCGTCAGGCCGTGGATGATCACGCGCGCGCCTTCGCCGAGGTACACCTCAGCCGTGGCCTTGCCGATCCCGGACCCCGATCCGGTGACGAGGACGAGCTTGTCTTTCAGTCCGAGGTCCATCTCAGGCGGCCTTTCTTGAGGATTGCGTCTGGGCGCTTTTCTTGCGGCCAAAGGTGCGGCTCATCAGGGCCGAGATTTCGGCGCGCCACATGTCGATGCCGACGGCGAGAAGGATGATCAGTCCAAGGACAACGTTTTGAACCGAAGACGGTGCGGCGTTCAGGTTGAGGCCGTTTTGCACGATCACGATCGTCATCGCGCCCATCAGCGTGGCCAGGATGTTCCCACGTCCCCCGGCCAGGCTGGCGCCGCCCACGACGGCCGCTGCAATCGCCTGAAGCTCCAG
>CAWUIX010000146.1:0-6161 GCA_963922395.1 uncultured Rhodobacterales bacterium
ATGGCGGACAAGCGCGACTCGCGGCCCGCGCGGCCAACGACATGGTTGGTGATTTTATCGCGCGGCAGTTGGCGGCAGAAGGCATAAATTTGGAGTTATGCGACCGCCGCCCAGGCGCTCAATCGTCATTCTCTTCGATCCTTGTGGACGCCTCCGGAGAGCGGCAGATCATGAACTTTAGAGGGCGTGATCTTGCTGAGACCATCGATTTTGCGGATGCGAAACGCCCCGACGCAGTGCTCGCCGACAATCGTTGGCCTCCTGTGACTGTCGCGGCGCTTGCCTTCGCAAAACACTGCGGTGTGCCCGGCGTCGTAGACGGAGAGGCGCCCTTCGACCCGGATGCCGTGGTTGGCGCAAGCCACATCATCTTTTCTATGCAGGGTCTCAAGGACTTTGCACCGGAGACCGAGATCACTGCGGCGATCGAACGCGCGGCAAAGCAGTTTGCAGCTTGGGTGGCCGTCACCGATGGACCAAACGGTGTCTGGTATTTCGATGGAACTCGTCACGGATACGTCCCAGCGCATGAGATTGATGCCGTCGATACGCTGGCGGCAGGGGACATCTGGCACGGTGTCTTTACGCTCGCACTCGCGGAGCGCCGCAACGAACAGGAGGCAATTGCCCTTGCAAATGCCGCGGCCGCCTTGAAGTGCCAGAGTTTCGGAGGCATCACGACCTGCCCGTTTCGGGCGGAAACCGAGGCCTTTATGAACAGTGCGTCCCAGAACGAGACGAGAGAGACAAAATGAAATCCGAGACTATCACATGAGTATTGGGCTTCTCCCCCTGGGACGCGCGACCTTCGATGTCGAATTTGCAGAAGCCGGGCTCAGAGCCATGCTTCAAAAACTGGATGCAACGGGCGAGACGTTCGTAGGGCCCAGGGAGCTTCTCTTTGATGCCGAAGCAACAGAGGCCGCCATAGCGGACATCCAGGCTGCCGGCGCCACGCGTCTTTTGGTCCTGCAAGTGACCTTCACCGATGCTGCGATGACAGTGAAAGCGGCAAACAGCGGCTTGCCGATCTCGATCTGGGCCTTGTCGGAACCCAGAGCCGGAGGCCGATTGCGTCTCAACGCGTTTTGCGGGTTGAACCTTGCCAGCCATGCCTTGGGGTTGAATGGTAGGTCGTTTTCCTGGGCCTACGGCCGTCCTGAGACCCTATCAGACGCAGATTTGTCCGCACTACTCACACGGCAAACGTTAAAGAGCGCACCAGCATCCGCCAAGTTTGACGCCGAGATCTCTAAAGAAGCCCGCCAGATCGTTTCGAAAATCTCGACCCGCCGCATTGCGCGGATCGGAGATCACCCAGTTGGTTTCGACACCTGTGCCTACGACGACGCACGCCTTAAATCTCTTGCCGGGGTCGAGGTGGATGCCATTCCGCTCTCAAAGCTCTTTGATCAGGCAAAGGCAGCCGACTCTGGCGCAGTAGCGTCTGTCCGCGAGACAGCGGAAGAGCAGTTGAATGGTCTGGAAACCGTCGATCAAACGGAACTCGATCGCTCCCTCCGCCTGAAGGTCGCGCTCGATGAAATCTCCGAGGGTCGCGACTATGGCGCCTTTGCCATTCGGTGCTGGCCAGAAATGTTCACCGAATACGGTGGCGCAGTCTGCGGCCCAGTTTCCATGATGGGCGAAGCGCGCCTTCCCTGCGCCTGCGAAGCCGACGTCTACGGCGCGCTATCGCAGATGATCCTGCAAGAAGCGTCCGACGCAGCCGTGTTCCTGACGGACCTCGTCGATGTAGATTACGAGGACAACAGTGCTGTCATCTGGCACTGCGGACAGGCCCCAATTTCAATGCGAGACGCCAATGTTCCAGCGGTCGCCACGATCCACACCAATCGGAAAATGCCGCTCCTCTATGAGTTCGCCCTTAAGCCAGGACGCGTCACACTCATGCGGATCTCCCAGGCCCACGGAGAGCCCAAGATGGTGTTGGCCGGGGGCGAGATGTTGAAGAGACCGATGTCCTTCACTGGCACATCCGGTGTGGTCAGATTCGACCGTGAAGCCGCCGTGGTTCTGCCCGATCTCATCGAAGCTGGCCTAGAGCATCACCTTGCTGTCGTTTATGGCGAGCATCGGCCACTCTTGAGGGAAGTTGCGGCAGCGATGGACTTACCCGTACTTGAACTGTGACAGCCGCGACCCGAAGGACACCTGCGGAAGATGATTGTAATCACTGAATTCATGGATGACACCGCAGTAGAGACGCTCCGATCTCAGAAGGAAGTCATTTACGATCCGACCTTAGCCGACCGGCAGAATGAGTTGCCCGAGATTGCGAAGTCGGCGGAGGCCCTGATCGTTCGCAACCGAACGCAAGTCTCTGCCGATCTCGTAAGGGCGCTTCCAAACCTGCGCTGCGTGGGGCGCCTTGGCGTCGGCCTCGACAATATTGACCTTGAAGCCTGCGACAGCGCGGGTGTCACCGTCTACCCCGCGACCGGAGCAAACACGCTTTCCGTTGCTGAGTATGTCATCACCGCCGCCATGGTGTTATTGCGCCAAAGCTGGTTTCTCACCAATGAGATGATTGACGGCGGATGGCCACGCACACGTGCGGGCCAGGGCGGTGAGCTTTCTGGAAAGACCCTGGGTTTGGTTGGATTCGGAGCAATCGCCCAGGAAACCTGCGCAAAAGCAGAAGCGCTGGGGATGCGCGCGATTGCCTTCGACCCTTTCCTTCCGGAGAGCGATCCAGCTTGGCAACACGCCCGATCTGTCTCGCTGGACTCTGTTTTTGCGGAAGCCGACGTCGTGAGCCTCCACGTTCCATTAACCGAAGAGACCCGAAACCTCATCGATGATGCTGCTCTTGAAACGATGCGACCGGGTGCGGTCCTCATCAACGCTGCACGCGGTGGGGTGGTGGATGAGATGGCGCTAACGGCCGCACTGCAGAAGGGCCAGATCGCTGGTGCAGCGCTTGATGTTTTTGATGTCGAGCCGCTGACCAGCGAAGCGGCTCGGAAGTTCCGTAGCGCTCCTAATCTCATTCTTACCCCGCACATCGCGGGCGTGACGAGCGAGGCGAATACACGCGTGAGCAAGCTTACGGCCCAGAACGTCCTGTCCCACCTTGGAAACACGGCCTGACGGTCATTCAAAGGGGCCTCAGGCCAATCTATGCCATGACCAATCCACTCTTCGACGCGCTCTTTGCCCGCCATCTCGATCAACCGACCATATTCCTACACATGCCGGATGGGACGCGCATTACCCACGGTGCATTTCTCAACCAGACCGCGCAAATCGCCCACGTTTTAAGGGAACGGGGCCTTGTGCCCGGCGATCGCGTCGCCGCACAAGTGCAAAAATCGCCGGAAGCCTTGGCGCTCTACGCCGCCTGCGTCCAGGCCGGTCTTGTCTTTCTTCCGCTGAACACGGCCTACACGGAAGGCGAACTAGCTTACTTTGTCGAGAACAGTAGTGCGGGCCTTCTCGTTTGCGACGGTGCCGCCGCTTCAAACCTTACTCATCTTGGGCCGCCGATAGAAACACTCAATGCCGATGGCAGCGGAAGTTTAATCGCCGCGACTCAGCGCCAGCCAACCACATTTGCCACCGCTCAAAGGTCACCCGATGACCTCGCTGCCTTGCTCTACACATCAGGCACGACCGGGCGATCAAAGGGCGCCATGCTCACACAGCGCAATCTGCTCTCAAACGCAGAGGTGCTCACAGATTATTGGCAGTACGCGCAAGACGACGTTCTCCTTCACGCCCTTCCGATCTTCCACACTCATGGGCTCTTCGTCGCGACGAACACTGTCCTTCTGGCCGGAGGGAGCATGATCTTCCTGCCGAAGTTTGACCTTGATCACATCTTTCGACTTCTGCCCCAGGCGACATCCATGATGGGTGTCCCGACCTTCTACACACGCATGTTGACCGACGATCGCCTGACACCCGACGCGACACAACACATGCGTTTGTTCATTTCGGGAAGCGCCCCACTTCTGGCCGAGACGCATCGCCAGTTTGAGGATCGCACGGGCCATGTGATCCTTGAACGTTATGGGATGACCGAAACCAACATGAACACGTCAAACCCGTACGTGGGTGCGCGACGGCCAGGGACGGTCGGAAAACCTCTGCCCGGGGTCGAGCTCAAGATCACAGACGCCACGACCGGGAGGGGACTCGCAGATGGAGAGATTGGCCATATCGAGGTCCGAGGCCCAAATCTGTTTAAAGGCTACTGTGAAATGCCGGAAAAGACGGCTGCGGAACTTCGCCCCGACGGCTTCTTCCTGACCGGAGATTTGGGACGGATCGATGAGGAGGGATATCTCCAAATCGTGGGGCGCAACAAAGATCTCATCATATCAGGCGGATACAACATCTATCCGAAGGAGATCGAGCTAGTCCTCGACGCGCAGCCCGGCGTGATCGAAAGCGCGGTGATCGGTATTCCCGATCCGGATTTCGGGGAATCTGTCCTAGCCCTGATCGTGGTCACTTCCGAAGAAGGTCCGGACCTCCCCTCTATCCAGGTTGAGGTCGCAAGGTCCCTGGCCCGCTTCAAACATCCACGTGCCATCGTTCCTATCCAAGAGCTTCCACGCAACACGATGGGCAACGTTCAGAAGAATGCTCTGCGCGAGACCTTCAAGGATTACCTGAACTCGCGCAGATAACTCTGCTTACACCTCGACGTCGGAGGCATTAGACTTAAGAAATCCAATGCATAAGTTGTGCATCTCAGTGGCCGAAAACAAAACTCTCCCGCCGCTCACATGGCTTCGCGCCTTCGAGGCTGCGGCCCGCCACTTGTCGTTCACGCGCGCGGCGGCAGAACTGAACCTCACACAATCAGCGGTCAGCCAGCATGTACGCAGCCTGGAGGCGTTTCTCGGACGCGAACTCTTCATCCGGAAGACCCGGGCGCTCGATCTGACCGAGGCAGGAGCAAACTATCTCCCGATCGTGCGGGAAGCCTTTGATCTTATTTCCACAGGAACGCAGGCCTTCACCGGTGGCGATCGCGGCCGCAACATGGTTCTTCAATGCAATATGGCGTTTTCGGTCCTCTGGCTCGCGCCACGCCTTAGTCGCCTCTATGTTCGCCACCCTTGGATCGTCCTGAACATCGTCACGCCGATCTGGGACCCCGAGCGCCACGCGGCAAGTGCAGCCATGGAAATCAGGTTTGGCCGCGCCGAAGACATGTCCGGCGGCGCTGAGAGACTGGCGACCGAACGCTACTTCCCAGTCTGCGCACCGGATTACCAAAGCGGCAAAGTTGATCTGGACACCGCCAAACTCATGGACTGCGCGGGTCTCACTGGCTCTTGGGCGGCGTGGTTTAACACGCAAGGCTTGGAGTTTGATCGAGACGGCGAAATCACCCTGACATCGACTTTTGTGATTTCAATCGAAGCCGCCTTGCACGGTGCTGGTCTTGCCATAGCCCACGACATGCTTGCGGCAGACTTGATCGATCAAGGAAGGCTAGTGAAACCCTTCGATCACGCGCCAGAGCTGACTGAAGGCTACTTCCTCTTGCCGCCGTCGAGCCACGCCCAAACGCCCGCCTCCCGTGCTTTGCTTGAATGGCTTTCTGAGGAGATCGCCCAGTGACTCGCACCTCGCCCAGAAGCTTGTCATTTTGGTTTCAGGGTGATGAAGATCCGGCGACGCCCAGGATCGCGCTTGTCTTGCGGCGCGCCGGCACGATGCACATAGAAAAGATCCATGCCTGACGATCTGCACCTCAGTCTTCTCGAAAAGATCCAATCGCGCCGCGCCGTGGTCGGAATCATCGGGCTCGGTTATGTCGGCCTGCCTCTCGCTCTCGCCACGGTCAATGCGGGCTACCACGTCGTCGGGTTCGACACTGACGAAGCGAAGCCGGGAAAGATCGCTGCGGGTGAAAGCTACCTGCGCCACATATCTGAGGCGGCACTCAAAGCCGCCACCGAAACCGGGCGCTTTGAGGCGACAAGCGATTTTTCACGAATTGGCGATCCAGATATCCTGATAATCTGTGTTCCAACGCCACTGCGAAGCGGCCAAATCCCGGATCTTTCATTTGTGTGCGAAACGGCTGAGACGGTTGCGAAAGCCCTGAAACCTGGCCGTCTCGTCGTCTTGGAATCCACCACATATCCCGGAACGACAGACGAAGTCCTGCGCCCGAT
>CAWUIX010000147.1:0-6154 GCA_963922395.1 uncultured Rhodobacterales bacterium
CTTGATCTTGATCAGCGCGTCCAGAACCATCGGACCGCAGGTGTCCATGTCCACGAAATAGGTATCCACCCGCGGGGTTTCGCCACTGTCGGGATCCCAGCGATAAATCTGGAACTTCCGAACATTCGTCGCGCCCTCAGGCTTGGGCCAGGTCTTGCCCGTGGTGATCCGGCTGTTTTTGGGAAGTGCAAATTCTACCATTCTCGTTTCCTTCTCTTCCCGTCAAAATAACCCAAGCGGAACGCCCGCATCTGCGATGCAGCTCTGCGTTTCCAGACGGTTCACCAATCTGACGATCATGACATTGTCGCGCCCGGACACGCCCTGAAGACTGGCTTGCGCGATACGCGCCCGCTCTTCTTCGTTGGCGTTGTCCATCAGGCATTCAACAACCGGAATGGCGGGCGCCAGTGGGTATTCCTTGGCCACCACCTCTTGAAGCGCCGGTCGCATCGCCTCGCGCACCGCGGCCTCGCTCTCTTCTGAGGATGCGCAGGCCGCAAGAAGAGCCAGACACGTCAGTGGGAAAATGTATCGTATCATGTCGTTCCTCGACCCCGGCCAGCGGCGCTCAATAGACCCGCGCCTTCGGCGCGATCTTCTTCAGGTCGATCCCGCCTTCGTTGTGACCGAGAAGCGGGTTCAGGTGGACAGGGCGATACCCCAGATCGACCTTCCCGTTCATCCAGGCCAGTGAGTGTTTCCGCCAGGTCTCGTCATCGCGATCCGGATAGTCCTCGTGCGCATGGGCGCCGCGGCTTTCTTTCCGGGCCTCCGCACTCACGACTGTCGCCAGCGCATTGGGCAGGAGGTTCGTCAGTTCCAGCGTCTCCATCAGATCGCTGTTCCAGACGAGGCTCCGGTCCGTGACGCTGACATCGTCCATCTTGCCGGCGACCGCGTACATCTTCTCCACACCCTCGGCGAGCGTCTTGTCGGTGCGGAACACCGCGGCATCCGCCTGCATCGTTTTCTGCATCTCAAGGCGCAGATCAGCGGTCGGCACAGCACCCGTTGCGTGGCGCAATCCGTCAAACCGGCCCAGCGCCTTGTCGATAGAGGCCTTGTTCAGCACCGGGTTCGATCCGTTGGCGTCAACCACCTCACCCGCCTTGATCGCGGCGGCGCGGCCGAACACCACAAGGTCGATCAGGGAGTTGGACCCAAGGCGGTTCGCCCCATGCACACTGGCACAGCCCGCCTCGCCCACGGCCATCAGGCCGGGTGCGATCCGATCCGGATCGTCCTCAGTCGGGTTCAGAACCTCGCCCCAGTAATTCGTCGGAATGCCGCCCATGTTGTAGTGGACGGTGGGCAGAACCGGGATCGGCTCTTTTGTGACGTCGACGCCTGCAAAGATGCGTGCGGACTCTGAGATCCCAGGCAACCGCTCTGCCAGGGTTTCTGGCGGAAGGTGGTTCAGGTGCAGGTGAATGTGATCCCTCTCGCCGCCCACGCCCCGACCCTCGCGGATCTCCATCGTCATGCAGCGGCTGACAACATCGCGGCTGGCCAGATCCTTATAGGTGGGCGCATAGCGCTCCATGAACCGTTCGCCCTCGGAGTTCGTAAGGTATCCGCCTTCGCCCCGCGCCCCTTCGGTGATCAGACAGCCTGAGCCATAGATGCCGGTCGGGTGGAACTGCACGAATTCCATATCCTGAAGCGGCAAACCGGCCCGGGCCACCATGCCGCCACCGTCACCGGTGCAGGTGTGGGCCGAGGTCGCGCTGAAATAGGCCCGGCCATAACCGCCGGTCGCCAGCACAGTCATCTTTGCGTTGAAGACATGGATGGTGCCGTCTTCCAGTCGCCAGGCCACGACGCCCTGACAGACCCCGTCCTCGGACATGATCAGGTCGATGGCGAAGTATTCGATGAAAAACTCCGCGTCGTTCTTCAGCGACTGACCGTAGAGCGTGTGCAGGATCGCATGCCCCGTCCGGTCCGCGGCCGCGCAGGTCCGCTGCACAGGAGGACCCTCCCCAAACTCGGTCGTGTGACCGCCAAAGGGGCGCTGATAGATCTTTCCTTCCTCGGTCCGCGAGAAGGGAACACCGTAATGCTCCAACTCGTAAACTGCCTTTGGCGCCTCGCGCGCGAGGTATTCCATCGCGTCGGTATCGCCCAGCCAGTCCGACCCTTTGACGGTGTCGTACATATGCCATTGCCAGCTGTCGGGGCCCATGTTGCCCAAGGACGCGGCAATCCCGCCTTGCGCGGCGACGGTATGCGACCGGGTCGGAAAGACCTTGGTGATACAGGCTGTCTTTAGCCCCTGCTCGGCCATCCCAAGCGTTGCCCGAAGGCCCGATCCCCCGGCCCCTACGACGACCACGTCATAGGTGTGCGTCTCATATTCGTATTCGGCCATTCCGGCTCTCCCTTCAGAGTGCCAGCTTCACGATGGCGTAAAGCCCAGTCGCGATCGCGGCATAACTCAGACAGATCATTGCAACGATCAGGACCTTCCGGGTCAGACCGTGGGTGTAGTCTTCGATCAGCACCTGCACTCCGCCTTTGAAGTGCCAGAAGCCGACGACAATCATCAGCGCGGCGACGATCGCGGGGAAGGGCCGGGCAAAGTAGGCCACGACATCGGCATGCGGTGCGCCGAGCATCGGCCCGAACGTAAAGACAAAGAGTGGCGTCAGGATCAAAAGCCCGACGGCCGATTTGGACATCGACAAGTGGTGTTCGGTCCCTGCCTTGGCAGAACCAAGCCCGGTGGCGCGCTTGCGGTCTGTGAGATAAGCCATGTCGTCCTCCCTCACACAATCACAAGTGTGATCAATGTCAGGACCACGGACCCCGCGACGCAGGCGATCCCAAGCTTTTCCGCGGTCGGGATATCGAGGCCGTAGCCCTGATCCCAGATCAGGTGCCGCAACCCGGCCAGCGCGTGGTACCAAAGTCCCAGGACCGACAGCGCCATGATCAGGTCACCGAACCAGGAAGTGACGAACCCGTCCACTGTAGCGAAATACGCCTCGGACGTCGCCGCAGCCAGGAACCACCAGACGATCATCAGACCCGCAATCAATAGCGCATTGCCTGTGATCCGGGTTAAAATCGAGGTGATCGAAGGCAGTTGCGGGCGGTACACCGTCAGGTGCGGCGACAGAGGGCGGTCGCCCCGGTTCACGTCAGCCATTCTGGTCCCTTCCTATTTCGCCGCATCGCGGCAGCGTTTCCCTAAGTCATACCGGAAATTCCCCTGCTGTCACGCCCGCCAAGGCCGTTCCAGCGCGGTGTTTTGGCGCAATCAAACAGTTTTTCATACGATGTGATCACAGGTTTTGCAGCCGTGATCACAGATTTAGCGTGACGAGGCGAAACCGGGATCTCCAGACCCGCATCGACGTTTGGCCAATCGACATACGGCATGCTAAGAAAGATCCCAACCCGGCATGAGACACGGGATCGGACATTGGGCAGATCAGCATGAGCCAGGCGGAACCAATCGGCGTGACGGAGGTCCTTCCGGGCCTTCCGCGCCCGGTAAGCCCGCATGGCCGGATCACCGCGCTTTCCATGATGAAAGATGAGGGGCCCTACCTTCTGGAGTGGGTCGCGCATCATCTCGCCATCGGCTTCACCCACTTCGTGATCTACACCAACGATTGCAGCGATGGCACGGACACGATGCTCAAAAGGCTCCAGGCGCTGGGGCTCGTGGAACATCGCGACAACCGCATCCCCAAAGGCATGAAGCCACAGCCCTCGGCCCTTAAATATGCGCAGGCCGAGCCTGAGGTTGCGAAGGCGGACTGGCTCCTGACGTTCGACGCAGATGAGTTTCTCTCCATCCGGCTGGGCGACGGATCCATCGGCGGGCTGATCGACGCGGTCAAAGCACAGGGCGCCAACGGCATGGTCATCACCTGGCGGATCTTCGGATCAGGCGGCGTGGACCGCTGGTCCAGGGCGCCCGTGACAGAGCAATACCTCATGGCGGCCCCGCCCATGTGGAACAAGGGCTGGGGTGTGAAAACCCTGTTTCAGTTCGACCCGGAGGTTTGGAAACTCGGCATTCATCGCCCGAAGATGAAGAACAAAGTACTCGACACCGAATTTCCGGATACGGTGAAGTGGCTGAATGGGTCCGGCCGTCCGATGGAGGACTACTTCAAGTTTCGGGGCTGGCGCTCGATCACGCGCACTGTTGGCTACGACTGGGCCCAGATGAACCACTACACGATCAAGTCGAAGGAAGCCTACGCGATCCGACGGCTCCGTGGAAACGTGAACAACAAAGCGGACAAGTACAACGCCGACTACTGGGCCCTGATGGACCGCAACGAAGTGCGGGACGACACGATGCTGCGCTACTCGTTGGAGCGTGACCGGATCATGACGGCCCTTCTGGCCGATCCGATCCTGAGGCCGCTTCATGAGACTGCGGTCGCCAGAGTGGAGGCAAAGCTCGAAGAGATCCGCAAGACCGAGGCCTACGACACCCTGATCTCCCAGCTGAAGGATGCAGGCGACATCCCGATCAGCCGGGTCTCCGCCAAGCCGCCGAAGCCCCGCGACCCCGATCAGATCGCGGCCCAAATGTCAGACGTGGAACGCCGCACCCTGGCCCGGCGGGGCGAGGAGCTGAAGAAACCGCGTGACCAACGCGCGCTCCCTCCGCAAGACCTCTTCGTCCGTGGTCCGGTCGACTGCACGACCGAGGTCCCCCTCGACTGGCACCCGAACCATGACGTGTCCTTACCCGCCGACCCGCGCCTCTTCACGCCGCAAGGCCTCCTTCAGATCACCGAAGGCAAGTTTCAGCGCAACCTCGCCCGGAACATCGGCAACATCGCGAGCCCCGGCCCATACCTTGAGATCGGGGCCGCCGCGGGGTTCCTGGGCCTTCGCCTAAACCAGGTGTCGCCAGAGACCACGATCTGCATGGTGGAACGTGACGACGGATGGTTTCAGGCGCTTCAGAAAACATGCGACGCCAACAGTGCATCACCCCAGATCCGCATCTCTCAGGACGAGATCCAAACGACGGCACAAGACCTGCAGCCCGGCACGCTGGTCCTTGGCGATCCTTTGGCGGAGCCCGATCTTCTGTCAGGCGTTCTGAAGGTGAGTGCTCCGCAAACAGTCGTCCTGACCGGACGCCTCCACGCCGCGCGGGAAGGGGATCTTACACCTTTCATGCAGCTCCTCGAAGACATGGGATTTACCGAGCAGCTTCCCCTCGACCGCAGCCTCGCCGTTGCGCGCCGCCGGCCCGCCCCCTCTAAAACAGTGCCCGCCGCAACAGATTGAGCCCCATCAGGAAGAAGAATCCCAAAAGCACCTTGCGAAACCCCTCTTCCGATAGGCGGCCCCGCAGGTGTTCTCCCGCTGAGAATCCCAAGAATGTCGGAAGAAGCAGTAGCAGCGACACCAAAAAGATCGGCGCCGTGACAAACCCCTCGCGGATATAGCCAAAGGCCAGAGGCAAACTTCCCAGGAAGATCAGCAGGCCACTCGCCCGAACAAATTCATCCTTCGGGACCTGCCGCGCGGCAAGGTAGATGGCCATCGGCGGCGCCCAGACCGAGGTGAGCCCGCCCATCACCCCCGCCAAGGCCCCAAACGCGATCTGACCGGCCCGGTCCAAACGATCGGGAAGGCGCGGCGCAAATCCGGTTGCGTTCACAAAGACAAAGAGCAGAATCGCGGCCCCAAGAACCCCGAACAAAACCCGATCCGGCGCCTCCGCCGAAAGCGCCACGGTGATCCAGACCCCGACCATCAGCGTGAGTGCAAACGGAAGATACCGCAGAAACGCCGACCAAACTGCGCCGGAGCGATAGACCTGCCAGGCATTGGCGACGAGCATGGGGACAAGGATCAGGGCGATCGCACTGCGCGGATCGATGACAAGCGTCATCAGACCAACCGAGGTGGTCGGCAGACCGATCCCGACCGCGCCCTTTACGGTCCCCGCGACTAAGAGGGCAAAAAGGGCTATCGGAACAAGAGTGGCTAGATCGGTCAATCCGAATTGATCCCAGATGTGCCGAGATTGGGCAGTTCGGCTCAACGCTTAGCAAACCAGCACCGGAACCACGAGGCCAGGTTCTGAGCAGACGGGAGCTATGGGTGGATTTTGGTGGAGCCTAGGGGAGTCGAACCCCTGACCTCTTGCATGCCATGCAAGCGC
>CAWUIX010000148.1:0-6150 GCA_963922395.1 uncultured Rhodobacterales bacterium
GGCAGAAGCCACCCGTGTGATGGCCGACGACCCGGAGATGGCCGTCAGCTACACGGTCGACCCGCCGGGTATGGCGGGCGATCAGGTGCGCCTGCCCCAGGTGTCACGCCGCATGACAAAGGACGAGGTACTGCTCGCCCGTGGCACGGCCGACGCCTATGCGATGCGCCGCAAGTACCATGATGAGCGCACGGCCGCCCGATACGCGCCCCAGGGTCAGATGGCCCGCGATATCTTTGACGCGATGGAAACCGCACGCTGCGAGGCCATCGGCGCCCGTGTGATGCCCGGTACGGCCAGTAACATTGACGCCAAGATCGAAGTTGAAGCAGAGCGCAAGGGATACGCTCAGATCCGCGAAGCAGCCGAAGCGCCGCTTGCCGTGGCCGCTGGTTACCTCATCCGCCATCTCGCGACCGGGCGCCCCCTTCCCAAGGGCGCCGAGAATGTCATGGAACTCTGGCGCGGGTTTATCGAGGAACAGGCGGCGGGAACGCTCGAAAACCTCGATGAAACCCTTGAAAACCAGGCGGACTTTGCGCGCTTCGCCCGCCAGATGATCGAAGATCTGGGCTACGGCGATCAATTGGGCGACGATCCGGATGCCGAAGATCCCGAGACTGAGGATCAGGCCGAGGAGACCGCCGAGGACGAGGAAAACCCCGACGCTCAGGGCGAAAACGAAGGCCAGGACGACAGCGCCGAAGCGTCCCCAGAACAAAGCCAGGAAGCGCAGGAGGATGCGCAACAGGCACAGGTGTCTGCCGATGACCTGGCTGACGCCGAGATGGGAGAGGAGACCGAACTGCCGGAGGGTGAGGCACCGCTCGACCCGCCGCCCCCGCAACCGATCAGCGATGCGGATCCGAACTATTCCGTCTACTGTTCTGAATATGATGAGGAAATCCACGCTCAGGATCTGGCAGAGCCTGCTGAGTTGGAGCGCCTCCGCGCCTATCTCGATCAACAGCTCGACCCGCTGAAGGGCGCCGTTTCGCGGCTCGCCAACAAGCTTCAGCGACGTCTTCAGGCACAACAGGGACGCAGCTGGGAGTTTGACCTCGAAGAGGGCGTTCTTGACGCCGGGCGCCTTGCCCGCGTGGTTGCAAATCCAACAACGCCGCTCACCTTCAAAATGGAGAAGGACACCACGTTCCGCGACACCGTCGTGACGCTCCTTCTCGACAATTCCGGCTCGATGCGTGGGCGTCCCATCTCGATCGCCGCGATTTGCGCCGACGTTCTGGCCCGCACACTCGAACGCTGTCAGGTGAAGGTCGAGATCCTGGGCTTCACAACCCGGGCGTGGAAAGGCGGCCAAGCCCGCGAACAATGGCTGCAGGACGGGCGCCCCCAAACGCCGGGCCGCCTGAATGACCTGCGCCACATCGTCTACAAATCCGCCGATGCCCCCTGGCGCCGGTCCCGCGACAACCTCGGCCTCATGATGAAAGAGGGGCTTCTGAAGGAAAACATCGACGGCGAGGCGCTTGAATGGGCGCATCGTCGGATGGAACGCCGCCGGGAAGCACGCAAGATCCTGATGGTGATCTCAGACGGCGCTCCGGTCGACGATTCAACGCTTTCGGTGAACCCGGCGAACTACCTGGAAAAGCACCTCCGCGACGTGATTGCGATGGTCGAAAAGCGCCAGGTGGTCGAGCTTCTGGCCATCGGCATCGGGCATGACGTCACCCGCTACTACGATCGCGCCGTGACGATCACGGATGTGGAACAACTCGCGGGTGCCATGACGGAACAGCTGGCGGCGCTCTTTGACACCGATCCACGGGCCCGGGCCCGGATCCTAGGGATCCGCCGCGCCTCGTAATGTATCAAAGCTTCGACGCCACAAGCTCACCCGAACAGGGGCCGCCCCGGCTCGACCGCCTGCGTCACGCCATGCAGGAGGCCGAAGTAGATGCCTTTCTGGTGCCGCGCGCAGACGCCCACCAGGGCGAGTACGTGGCTCCTGCGGACGAACGCCTGTCCTGGCTGACAGGGTTCACTGGCTCGGCCGGGTTTGCTGCCGTTCTGGCCGAACAGGCAGGCGTCTTTATCGACGGCCGATACCGCACACAGGTCAAAGCCCAGGTCGATACAACCGTCTACACGCCGGTGCCCTGGCCTGAGACGAAACTCGCCGACTGGCTGATCGAGCATCTGCCGAAAGGCAGTCTTGTCGCCTTCGATCCCTGGCTACACACGGTCGCCGAGGTCGAAAGCCTGACCGAAGCCCTCGAAGCAGCAGACCTGGAGCCCTCCTATTTCGACAACCTCGTCGATGCCATCTGGGACGCCCGCCCCGCCCGCCCGGCGGCGCCGATCACGGTTTATCCCGACACGCTCGCCGGACAGACGCTGACCGAAAAATGCAATCTCATCGCAAAGGATCTGAAAGAAGCCGGGCACAGCGCCGCGATCCTCACCCTCCCGGATTCGATCTGTTGGCTCCTCAACATCCGCGGTGCCGATATCCCCCGCATTCCGATCCTGCACGCCTTCGCAATTGTGAGGGACGACGGCACCGTCGATCTTTTCGCAGACGCCCCCGCCGACGATGCCGTGCACGCGCATTTTGGCGCTCGGGTCCGGCTTCATCCCTACGACACCCTGCTAGATCACTTGGCCACCCTCAGCGGCCAGATCCGCGTCGATCCCAAATCCGCACCGCTGAAGATCTGGGCCCACCTTATGGCCCAGAACGCGATGTCAGAGGGCAAGCCGGAGCCGGTTGAGGGACCGGATCCTTGTACCATCCCCAAGGCCTGCAAATCAGACGCCGAAATCGCCGCCACGCGCGAGGCGCACCTGCGCGACGGCGCCGCTATGGTCGAGTTTCTCGCCTGGCTCGATGACGCTGCACCCCAGGGCGGGCTGACGGAGATCGATGTGGCCGAACGGCTGGAGGGGTTCCGCCGCGCCACCAATGTCCTGCAGGATATCTCCTTTGACACGATCTCGGGCTCCGGGCCCAACGGCGCCATCGTCCACTACCGCGTGACCCGCGAAACCAACCGCACGATCACACCGGGCGACCTCCTGCTGATCGATTCCGGCGGCCAGTACCTCGATGGGACAACCGATACCACCCGGACCGTAGCGACGGGCTCCCCGACGGAGGATCAGTCCGCCGCCTTCACCCGCGTCCTCCAGGGCATGATCGCCGTCAGCCGCGCTCGCTGGCCCAAGGGCCTCGCCGGTCGCGATCTCGATGCCCTGGCGCGCGCACCCCTTTGGATGGCAGGACAGGATTACGATCATGGCACAGGCCACGGTGTGGGCGTTTACTTGTCCGTTCACGAGGGACCCCAGCGCATCTCTCGGATTTCCGAGGTCGCGCTCCAACCCGGCATGATCCTGTCAAACGAACCGGGGTATTACCGCGAAGGCCACTGGGGCATCCGGATTGAAAACCTCATCGTCGTCACCCCGGCCCCAGCGATCCCCGGCGGCGACGACCGCAAACAGCTGGCCTTTGAAACCCTGACATGGGTCCCCATTGACACTCGCCTTGTTCGCGCCGACTGGCTGTCGCCGGGCGAGCGGGACTGGCTCAACGGCTACCACGCTGACGTTCTTGAAAAAATCGGCCCCCGTGTTGGTGGGACCGCACGCGCCTGGCTTGAAAACGCCTGCCGGGCCATCTGACGAAAAACCGTTACACTGCGCGCCCTAGGGTTTGCGCCGGGCGAGGAAAGGAGAGGCCACCATGGCTGAATACATCACAATCCGAAAAGCACCGGGAACCTGGACGGTTCGCGCGGGCGGCGCCGTTCTGGCCGAAAGCGACAATGCGCTGGAACTCTCCGAAGGCAGCTACAGCCCCGTGATCTACTTTCCACGCGACGACATCGCCATGGCGTTTCTCGAGCGCACAGAAAAGACCACGCACTGCCCGCACAAGGGCGACGCGAATTACTTCTCGATCGTGACAAAGTCGACCGTTCTGGGCGACGCAGCGTGGACCTATGAGACACCCTTCGACGCCGTCAGCGATATCAAGGACCACGTCGCCTTCTACTCAAGCGACGAGGTCACAGTCGAAGCCATCTGAGCGTCTCTAACTGTGCTCCTCGGCCGCCGTGGCGGCCAGGGCCCGATTGTAGGCCTTAAGAGCATCGACCTGATGCAGCGCGCCCAGGATCTCGGGCGGCTCACCCTCTTTACCGAGGCGCACCACCGCCAGGAACTGCCGGTTCGTTCGCTCAAAGATCGGCATCGCGACCTCCAGCGTCGCGTTCCCCTCGATGGTGTACCCCTCTTCGATGGCCTTCCAGATGTCATCCTCAGACGCACAGGTCGGGTCGTCCGAGGTGCGCATCACGTTCGACACCCGGAACATCGCCAGAAGGTACGCCTGCGGACCCGCCGCCAGATGAATGCCTTTACGCTCAAGCTGCGTCAGGAAGAACGACCGATCCACAAGGCGAGAGGCCAAAGCCGTGGACGTGGACACCGCAACCATCACCGCCAGACCCGTCTGCCAGTCTCCGGTCAGTTCAAAGACAATCAACGTTGTTGAGATCGGGGCCCCCAGCACCGCCGCCGCCAAAGCTCCGGTCCCCGCAAGCGCATAGAGTGACTCAGACCCCGACACCTCCGGAAACACGCTCGTCGCGATCAGCCCGAACGCCAGTCCCGTCATCGCCCCGCACATCAGAGAAGGCGAGAAAACGCCGCCCCCCATCCGGCCCGCCATGGTGATCGCCACAGCCGCCACCTTGACCGCCGTGAACACAATCGCCTCGTGCAAGAGCAGGTCGCCGGTCAGCGCGGCAGAGGTCGTCTCGTACCCCACACCAATAATATGCGGATAGAAAATCGCGATCCCGCCGAGCATTGCCCCCGCAATCGCAGGCCGCAGGATCGGCGGTATCCGCAGCTTCCCCTGAAGGACCGTCCCCATATCATCCGCCCAGAAGATTGAGCGCATCAGAAGCGCACCCACCAGCCCACAGACAAGCCCAAGGATCAGGAAGGCGGGTAGTTCCACGTAGAATTCAAGAACACCGGTGGTCGGCAGGGCGAACTCGGTGACATCGCCAAACTCAAGCAGGTTGATCACCGTCCCGGCGGCAGACGCGATGACAATCGGCGCAAAGGCGTGCACTGCGAAGTGGCGCAGAACCACCTCCAGCGCGAAAAGCGCCCCGGCAATCGGTGCATTGAATGAAGCGGACACCGCCGCCGCCACCGCACACCCCAGAAGATCGCGCGCCGTTATCCCGCTGGCATCAATGCGGTTGGAAACCCAGGTCGAGATGACGCCCGCAAGGTGCACCACCGGCCCTTCTCGCCCGGTCGATCCGCCAGACGACAGCGTGATCAGCGAGGCCGCAGCGGATGCGATCCCGGCCTTCGTCTCTACCCGACCCTCCCGAAGGGCCGCCCCTTCGATGACATCCGCCACCGACCGGACCCGGCCGTCATCGGTGAACCAGTTGAGGATTGCACCCACCACAAGACCACCGAGAATAGGGATAATCAGGATCTGCCACCACGCCAGGGTCTCGGCGAAGGAATGGATCATCCGCACGTCGTCGGTGCCATAAAGCGTTGTCTGAAGAAGGGTGATGCCCTTGCGGAAAAAGAGCGCCGCAAACCCAGCCGCAATCCCGATCAGAAGCGCGATGAACCAGAACTGGATCTGCCCCGGCCCTTTGTCGCGCAGCGCCTCCCAGCCGTCGCGGCACACGTCAGCAATCTCTTTCAGCTGACCGCTCACTCCGACCGGTTTTGAGCTCTCCGACATACCTTACCGAACCGCTAGCCCTTCAGGCCTCTTTTCCCCCGGGCGGCCATGCCCTAGGGTCCGTCAAACCGCAAAATCGTAGGCCAAATCCCCCGTGACCATCGAAACCGCAATTGCCGAGTTATCCACAGTGTTAGGCGATCGGCTGTCCCGCTCCAAGTCCGATCTGGACCTTCACGGGCAGAACGAGAGTTATTTTGACCCCACGCCCCCTGACGCAGTGGCCTATCCGACCTCGACCGAAGAGGTTCAGGCGATCGTGCGGATCTGCGCCGATCACGATTGCCCCATCGTCCCCTGGGGCGTCGGCACATCGCTCGAAGGTCATGCGCTGGCCATCCGCGGCGGCATCTCAGTGGACTTCAGCCGCATGAACAAAGTCCTCGCCATCAACG
>CAWUIX010000149.1:0-6148 GCA_963922395.1 uncultured Rhodobacterales bacterium
TTCGCCAGGTTCTGTTGCAGAGTGGCACGCTCGGTGTCGTCCTCGAGACGAACGAGGACGTCGCCCGCCTTGAACCGACCGCGATCGTGAATGGCGGGGTGCACCTCGATCACGCGACCTGCCACCTTTGAGGACAGCGAGAGCTGTTTGTAGGGCTGTACAAATCCTTCTCCGCGGATCGGCAGTGGCCCGTCGATCTCAGCCAGAGTGATGGTATCGACCAGTTCGATCAGGCGCGGAGCCGGTTCGGCTTCGACGACCTCCTTCTTGTCGCCCAGATATTGGAAACCCAGGACACCGCCGGCGACAATCGCCACGGCGACCGCGACCCAAAAGACCTCTCGAAGAATGCGCCCTGCGGCACGAATGACTTTCAACATAAGAGCTGCACCCTTGCTGACATATGTGTCATCAAGTAGGAGCGAGACAATATTATCAAGCCCTGCGTTTGGGTCGTGGAGGGAAAAGTTGTGGCGTTTTTTGTCCTTTGCTAGACATACGCTTGGGACAGATACGTAATTGGGATCGGGGCTTTCGGCCTCCGGTTCCATTGGAGTGCATGGCAAACTTCGATAACGCCAAGACCGCGCCAGCCTACAGGCGCAGGAAAGAACAACGCCCCGACGAGATCGTCGAAGCCGGGCTGGAAGAGTTCTATGAGCACGGCTTTTCCGGCGCGCGGCTGGACCGGATCGCACAACGGGCGGGTGTCAGCCGCGCAACCCTTTATCTTTACTTCGAAAATAAGGACAGCTTGTTTGAGGCGGTGGCGGAACGTGCGGTCGGCAGTTTCATAGACAGCGCTGCACAGGATCTCTCTTCGATCGATGGTACGACCAAAGAGCTTATAAGTGGGATGGTGCGCAGGTTCTATTCAGAGATCGTTACAACCAAGAACAGCGCGATCATGAGAATTCTGATCTCGGAAGGGCAGAGATCGCCTCACTTGGTCGAACGGTACCATAAGGTCGTGATGTGTCGCGGGCGTGCGACGCTGGCCGCAGTCATCGAGCGGGGTCTTGAGCGCGGTGAAGTCCGCGACGGTGCCGCAGCCAAGTTTCCGCAGTTGATCGCCTCTCCGGCAATGTTCTTCCTGATTTCGCAGATGGTGTTCAGTGCCTATGAAGAGTTGGATCCCGACGCGTTCATTGAGGCGCATCTGGATCTCCTCTTTAACGGTCTCCTCACATCCTGATCTGCGCCGACGCAGGTTGCGCAAAATGCAACGCAAATAGCGGGTCTCCCATAAGAGAACCTTAAGGCCCCAAGGCGTCAAACCCAGGCACTGCAACCTATCCAGAAAGGATACAGAGATGGATATTTCATCCACGAGTTCCCTGCTGTCGATGTTCCAAGGGTTGCCGTCCCAGGATCAGATGCAGCAGATGCAGACAGATGCCATGGCGACGGCTGATGCCGATGGCAGCAGAGGGATCTCGATAGACGAAGCTGGCGAGATAGAGTTCGGCAGCAAGATCGAAGACAACTTTGATGCGATCGATGCGAATGGCGATGGCGAGTTGTCTCAGACCGAAGTGTCGGAATTCATGCAAAGCAAGATCGATGAGATGATGGCGTCGATTACGGGAACTGGCGGGGCGGAGTCGTCGTCGCTTTTCGATATGCTGCTTGATACACTCGATGGCGACGATAGCGAGGGCTCGGAGGAGGCGTCGGCCTCTTCGAGCGAGGATGACACCGCTTCGGCGCTGGAGGCCTACAACACCGTGGCGGAGCTGGCCTAGTCGGGTTTGTCGAACACCGGCCAGCCCTGACGTGCTGGCCGGTTCAATGTCGATTAGTTTCCTCGGCGGATGCTTAGAGTTGGATGTAGATCCGATCCCCGTCGACTTTGACCGGGTAGGTTTTGATATCGACACTTACGGGCGCTGACAGCGCCTTGCCGGTGCAGATGTCGAACCGACCGCCATGGAGCGGACACTCGATCACGCAATCGATGACCAACCCGTTTTCCAGGCTCTCTTCTTCATGCGTGCACGTTAGATCGGTTGCGAAAAATCCCTTCTCGGTGTTGTAGATCGCGACGCGGCGCCCATCGTGTTCCCAAGCGATCAGATCATCTTCGTCAATATCGTCGGTCGCGCAGACGTCGATCCAGTCAGCCATGGCAGGTCTCCAGATTATAGTTCGCGGGTAAGAAGGTCGTCTTCGAAGGGGTAGCGGCTGAGCGTGATGGGGCCGCTTTCGGTGACCAGAACCTGATCTTCGAGCTTGATGCCTTCAACACCGCCGATCTCGCCCACATAGCTTTCGACACAGATCACCATGCCGGGTTCGAGGACCCCGCTATAAAACTCCGGGTGGTCGGGGGAATGCAGGATCACGGGCCACTCGTCCGCCATCCCGATCCCGTGGGCCATACAGGGATAGGGCTGATCGCCGAACCCTTCGGGAACGATGTGACGCGCGCGCGCGATGTCCGAGAATGCGGCCCCGGGTGTCATCAGGGTTGTGTTAGCCATGACCTCGGTCCAGGCCATTGTGTAGAGGGTGCGCTGATAGTCCGTGGGTCTGCCGGGGCCGCAGCGATAGGCGCGACTTACATCGGCACCGTAGCTGAAGGGGCCGACCATGCCGCAATCGAAGACGACCAGATCGCCTGCGCGGATCATGCGGCTGGAGGCTTCTTGTTGCCAGGGGTTGGTGCGTTCGCCGGACGCCAGAAGGCGGTAGTCGAGCCATTCGCCGCCCCCTTCGATCAGCGCGGCCCACATGTAGGACCAGAGTTCCTGTTCCATCACACCGTTGCGCAAGGCGTCGCGCATCCGGGTCATACCGTCCTCGGCAACTGCGAGGGTGAGGTTCATCGCCAGGATTTCTTCGGGGCATTTGATCTTGCGGGCATGGGCCAGCACGGGGGCTACGTCGGCCACGTGATGCCCCTTTCCGAGGAGCGCCTGCTCGGCGTGGAATCCGGCGCGTTCAACGCCGATCCGTTGGGGACCCGCGCCGCAATGTGTGCGGATCAGATCATCCATCTGATCCGCCCAGAGGGTGGTCCACTCATCATGCCGCGGGCCGGCGAACATGTAGGAGAGGGGCATCAGATCGTCGCGGATTTCGTCGATCGTTTCCAGCGTACTGCCGGTGTTGCGACCGGGTTCGCTGTCGAAGTACACGACCGGGCCTTCTGCGGGGATGAAGAGATATCCCGCCTGAATGTGCATCTGAAAGAGGGTGCAGTTCCGGACTCCAGTCGCGTAGCGGATGGAGAGGGGTTCCACGAGGATGATGGCGTCAAACCCTTGGTCCACGATCTGCTGGCGCAGGCGGTTTTGACGGAAGGCGCGCATGCGGGGGATGTCGATCATGCCTTCGGTGTCGACGGATTGCATGGGCGGCGTGATCCACGCGGCCTGTTCCAGGGTCAGTGGCTGGGGCTTTGCTGCGAATGACCGGGAATAGTCGCTCGCCGGGTTTGCGTATCCCGGGCTCTCAGCGTCTTTCATTGGTGGGTCGGCGTCCAGCTGTCGAGCGCTTCGAGGAACTTCTCCTTCTCGCCGGGATGCATTCCGATGTTGGTCTCGGGGTAGGGGAAGTTGCCCGCCGTGACTTCGGTGTGGAATTGTCCGAGGGCCGAAACGCGCTCTTTACGGATTTCCTCGCGGAGGCGCCTAACGTTCCCGAACGCGTAGGCGTGCTTTGGCGGTACGTCCTCTTCGCTTGTGTCGCCGCAGATGTCGGCCACGAAGGAAAAGATCACGTCGCCGGCCATGCCCGAGCCGAGGGAGAAGGTGACGATCGATGTCTTGAGGTTCACGGCTTCGAGGACGTCCTCGGCGATGCACTCGGCCTCCACCGCGAAGACGCCCACATCCTCCATCCGTTTCAGCGTCTCAAAGATCTGCATGGCTTCGTCTGCTTTTCGCCCCCACCCACGCAGACCGCCGCAGTAGTGGCTGAAGGTTGGGATCAGGCCGATGTGGCTTTGGACAGGGATGCCTTCTTTTGCCATCATCTCCATCGCTTCAAACGATCGGAGCGTGTAGTACATATCGGCCCCCCGGCGCATCGCTTCGAAGGCGTGGGCCATGATCTCTTCGTTTGATCCGAATTGCGCCCAGGTTGAGCCTGCGCCGGTGAAGTGCGTGGGCGCGAGTTCGCGCACATCTTCCATCTGATCCGTGCCGACGACGAAGAGGTCGATCCCGGCCTCGACACAGGCTTGGATTTCGTCCCGGTCCGCGGGATTGGCCATCGACAGTTTTGTGCCGGACCCTTTCAGCCGTTGCAGGTCCTGGATGGTGTAGTTGCGCTGGGCCGGATTGCGGCTGAAGTCATAGATCCGTTTCATTTTACATCGTCCTTTGCGCGACCTGCACGATTGGGCCGCCATCCGTGATCATGTGCGGTGCCTGCCGGATCGAGGGGGCTTTGGTTTTCCCGCCCATCGACCGGCGGAGCGTGACCAACAGCACCTCCCAATTGGTTTTGAGGAACCCGGGATCCGGTTCTGGCAATTGATCCTCGACGGCGTTTGCCAGTTTTGGCAGGGCGTGAAACGGCACCTGGGGGTATAGGTGGTGTTCCACGTGATTGTTCATGTTCATGTAGAGGAAGTTGGAGATCCAGTGCCCCCGGAACGACCGGGTGCTTTCGAGGATCGAGGGGGAGTTCTCCTGCAATTCCACGTGCTGAATGAGGGTGAAGAGAAGCATGACCGGCGCGCCGAGAACGCGTGGGATGACCAGGAACCAGACGGGCCACCAGATGCCGGCGAACGGAGCGATGGCGATCAGTGCGTATATCGCGAGCATAATGCGTGCGTTCCGCGTCATTTTCGGAAACTCGCCCTCTGGCGTCACCATCCGCATCGTTTCGGTGTAGTTGCGCGTGGCGAGATGCCAGAAGACCTGCATATGAAAGCGGAGGAGTCCGAACCCAGTGACTTCCATCAGCCAGCCCCCGAACCCCATTGGCGTGTCGAAGGGCATCTGGCTGTCTTTGCCGATGTGCCAAGTGTGGGTGTGGTGGTTGGTGTGGGTATAGCGGCGGTGAAGCGGCTCTTCCATGTAGAGGAGCGAGGTGACCCAAAGGAGCGCTTCGTTCAGCCAGCGGGTGCGAAAGGCCGTGCCGTGGGCGGTCTCGTGGCTCATCGAATAGCTTGGGACGGTCAGCACGATGCCGTGGAGGAGCATGGCCGGCCACATCCAGAAGGTGCCGAGCGAGAGCCAGATCAAGGGGCCCGTGAGACCCAGGGCGACGACCCATTGCGACAGATAGATCAATCCGGGCCTGTCAGATCGGGCGGCGATGGATTTTAGCGTCTTTTTGTCGAGCTTTACGCCGGAAGAGGCAGCATTTGTTGGGACGTAGTCAGGCATCGCTCAGCTCGCATAGTCGGAGTGTTCGGCGTCCAGGATCGCCTTCAGCTCGGCCAAATGACGTTCCGCCTGAGCGGGATAATCGTCAAGCTCGGATGCTGTCTTTTCGGCGATCTCGTCAGAGATCACGCGCAGGCGAAGGCCGGTTTGCAGGGCTTGGATGTAGGTCTCGGCGGCGCGCTCGAAATAGTAGAGGCGGTTGAACGTGTCCGCGACCGTGTCTCCGATTACGAGGACGCCGTGGTTCCCCATGATCATGACCTTGATCTTGGTGTCGGACAGGAGGTTTGCGCAGCGCATGCCTTCTTCTTCGAAGGCGAGCCCGCCGAATTCTTCGTCAATCACATGGCGATTGTAGAAGGTGGCGGTGTTCTGGTCGATCGGGGGCAGGGTGCTGTCTTCGAGGGATGCCAAGACCGTGGCGTAGATCGAATGGACATGCATCACGCAGCGGGCATGTGGGCATAGGCGGTGCACAGACCCGTGGAGGCCCCAGGCCGTTGGATCGGGTGCGTCCGGTCCCGACATCGTTTCGGGGTCGTTCGCGTCAAGCAACAGAAGATCGGAGGCTTTGATCCGGCTGAAGTGGCGCTGGTTGGGGTTCATGAGGAACCGGGAGCCGTCGTCGTTCACCGCAAGGCTGAAGTGGTTGGCGACAGCTTCATGCATGTTCAGACTTGCGGCCCAGCGGAAGGCCGCGGCCATATCGACCCGTTCGGGCCAGTTTGTGAGGTTCGCTTGCTCTGCGACTTTCAGCATTGTCCTGCTCCACAAAGGTGTGGAGATGTCCATCGCAGGTGCGG
>CAWUIX010000150.1:0-6143 GCA_963922395.1 uncultured Rhodobacterales bacterium
AACATCGGTTTCGGGATCCCCAGGCTGACGCCGCCGCATCGCGATGATGTCACTCAATAGCGCCGAGAATGCCTCAACCTCCGCGTTCCCTTCCGCCAATGTCTCTGGCGTCGGCCTCGGCTCCAACGCACCAAGGGTCGCCAGGGACCATTCGCGCAGGTGGCCGCGATCAAACCGCGGAATGTCCAGAAGATTGCCGATGACTTCTACCGGAATCGCACCGGCAAAGGCCGTAATCAGATCGGGCTCCTTCAGGTCCTCCAGTTCGTCGAGAAGGCAGCCGACCAACTCCCGCAAACCCGGCTCAAGCCGCGCCAGCGAACGCGGGCTCAGCGCGCCCACCATGACCGATCTGACACGGGTGTGGAGCGGCGGATCATTGAAGACCAGCGAGGTTGTATGGTGCCGGAACAGCTGCGTTCCCTCGCCGAACTTCGGCGCAAAAACTAACTTTTTGTCCGAGCTAAAACGCGTGGTATCGCGGTAGATCATATCGAGATCGGCATAGCGGGTCAGCAGAACCGAACCATCCGACTGCCAGCAAACCGGCGCCTCTTCTCGAAGCCGTGCATAATGCTCGAACGGGCTCTCGAGAAAACCCTCAGGCGGTGCCGTCAAATCCAGCAAAGCAAGGCGCCTCCTAACAGGCTACATCATGGCTCGCGCGATCATTGACCGCGCGAATTCTATGTGCAACGTCCATTGAAGCGCCGCATTTGGTGCCGATCAATGGAGGCTTGGATGCACGCCTGTGCGTCTTTAACTGGACAGAACTCCGTGTGTCGCTTCCGCTCTTCCAGACGCTCCGTGTCGCGATGCTGACCGCAAAGGAACGCGCACGCCAGGCTGCGGACGCCATGTGGTCGGACGACCGTGCCTCGGCATGGTTCGGAATGGAGCTTACGCACGTGGACGAAGGCACTGCGACCCTTACGCTCACCGTCGAGAAACACCACACGAACGGACACGGCATCTGCCACGGCGGGGTTATCTTTTCACTTGCCGACAGCGCCTTCGCCTTTGCTTGCAACAGTCGGAACATCGCCACCGTCGCTTTCCAGAACGCGATCACCTATCTGGCGCCGGGCAAGCTGGGCGATCAACTGACAGCAGACGCGCGCGAAGTGTCGCTTTCCGGCCGATCGGGCATTTATGATGTCACAATCCGCCGCGCCGATGGGACGACCCTTGCGGAGTTTCGCGGTCATTCACGCGCGCTCGGCACGCCGCTGTTCGACGAATAGATCTCGAAGGAGTCGCCCATGGAGGACCTGACACCCGATCCAAAAACCCTCGATCCGATTGAGCTCGCGTCCCGGGATGAGATCGCGGCGCTGCAACTCGAGCGCCTTCAAGGGACCCTCAGACACGCCTATGACAATGTGGCCGCAACCCGTGCCAAATTCGATGCGGCGGGCGTTCACCCCGACGATCTCAAGTCGCTGGCAGATCTGGCTAAGTTTCCCTTCACCGAGAAGAGCGATCTAAGGGATGCATATCCCTTCGGTCTCTTCGCTGTCCCGCGCGAGCAGATCCTTCGTGTCCACGCCTCTTCCGGCACCACGGGCAAACCAACAGTCGTCGGCTACACAGCAAAAGACGTCGACACCTGGGCCGATCTCGTGGCCCGGTCCCTTCGCGCATCCGGCGTGCGTGCCGGAGACATCGTGCACAACGCATACGGCTACGGCCTCTTCACCGGCGGTCTCGGCGCGCACTACGGGATCGAACGGCTTGGCTGTACGGTCATCCCGATCAGCGGGGGGCAGACGGAACGTCAGGTTAGCTTGATCGAAGATTTCCGCCCCGACGCTATCACGGTCACGCCGTCTTACATGCTCAATATCCTCGAAGCGTATCGCGCGCGCGGTCTCGATCCACGGGCAACCTCGCTTAAAGTTGGGATCTTTGGCGCAGAGCCATGGACGAACGCGATGCGAAGCGAGGTCGAAGACGCCTTCAACATGCACGCAGTAGACATCTATGGGCTTTCAGAAATCCTCGGTCCCGGCGTGGCGAACGAATGCGTCGAAACCAAAGACGGCCTCCACATCTGGGAGGATCACTTCTACCCCGAAGTGATCGATCCGGAAACCGGCGAAGTCCTGCCTGATGGTGAAATGGGGGAGCTTGTCTTCACCACGCTGACCAAAGAGGCTCTGCCGATGATCCGCTACCGGACACGAGATCTGACGCGGCTCCTTCCCGGAACCGCACGATCCATGCGCCGGATGGAAAAGATCACGGGCCGCTCGGACGATATGATGATCCTCCGCGGCGTGAACGTGTTCCCCTCGCAGATCGAGGAACAGGTGCTGGCCACCCCGGGCCTCGCACCCCATTACCAAATCGAGCTCTATAAATCCGGCCCCCTGGATGCCATGCGGGTCCATGTCGAAGCTCTGCCCTGGACTTCCGGTGGCGACGCTGCAGCGACCGCCCTGGCTCAAAAGATCAAGGATATCGTCGGTGTATCGGCAGAGATTGTCGTGGCTGGCGAAGGCGGAGTGGCCAGATCCGAAGGTAAGGCTAAACGCATTGTGGATCGAAGGTCCGAAACTTAGCCGTCGTAATCGACCACCACATTGTCACTGACAGGATAAGCCTGACAGGACAGGACGTAGCCACGCCGGACCTCGTAGTCTTCAAGCGCGTGGTTCGCGGCCATCTCCACATCACCCTCAAGGATTTTACAGCGGCAGGTGGAACACACCCCTGCCCTGCAAGCAAACGGTGCATCGATTTCATTTTCCAAAGCCGCCTCCAGAACTGTCTGGTCGCGGCGCATCTCAAAACTCCGCGTGGCCCCATCAATCGTGACGGACGCTGCCACCTCGTTCTGGCCGGTGGTCCGGGATGCAATCCTGGCACCCTCCGGCAGCCGCCCGGGTTGGGCCAACGCAAACAACTCGAACCGGATCTGATCATCGTTCAGGCCGTGGGCTCGCAACGCATCCGCAACCGCAAGCATCATCGGCTCCGGCCCACAGATAAAAGACAGATCTACGCTCGCGATATCGATCCACGTCCCGAACAGGGCCGCACATTTTTCCGAGTCCACACGACCGGTAAAAAGGTCGATCTCTTGTGCGTCAGTTTCCAGAATATGTATGACGTTCAACCGCCCCATATGCCCGTTCTTCAAGTCTTCGATCTCTTCACGGAACATGATCGTGTTCACGCCGCGATTTGCGTAGACCAAAGTGATCCGCGCGTTGGGCTCGCGGACAAGCACCGTACGCAGGATCGACAGTACTGGCGTGATGCCGGATCCTCCCGCAAAGCAGAGGTAATGACGCGCCGAAGCGGGATCGAGCGCCGCATGGAACGCGCCCATTGGCGCCATAGCTTCCAGACGTTCGCCCGGCTGCAGCTCCTCATTCGTCCAGCTCGAGAAGGCCCCGCCTTCCACCCGCTTTATCCCGACTTGCAGGCGTCCATCATCAAGACCTGTGCAGATCGAGTAGGACCGCCGCAACTCCTCGTCTCCAAACGTCCGCCGGAATGTGAGGTATTGCCCCTGAACGAAATCGAAGACTTCCGGCTGATCCGGCTCAAGGGTCAGGACAACGGCATCCCGGATCGTCTTCTCAACGCTCGTGACTGTCAGCCCATGAAACCGCGCCATGCCTGCCCCGTCAGATACACTTGAAATAGTCGAATGGCTCAAGACACGTGTCACACCGCCAGAGCGCCTTGCAAGGGGTCGACCCAAACTGACTGATCCGTGAAAGCGTGGTTGCTCCACAGCGCGGACATGCCTCAGGTCCACCCGCTTCCTGCGGCGGCGCGATCCCATAGTCCTTCAGTTTGCGACGGCCTGCCTCGCTGATCCAGTCCGTGGTCCATGGCGGGGCAATCTGAGTTTTCAGGCGCACCGACTGGACACCTCGGTCCCGAAGGGCCGTCTCAATATCTATCGATATCACTCGGGTCGCCGGGCAACCGGAATACGTGGGTGTAACCGTGACGTTCAACGTGTCGTCGTCCCACTCAACGTCGCGCACGATTCCCAGTTCGACAACAGAGATCACCGGAATCTCCGGGTCGGGCACATCTTCAAGCCAGGCCCAGACATCCGTGACTGAAGGGCGCGTGACTACCATACCGCCCCCGGGTAGGCGCGCTGCAACCACTGCATCTGGGCCAGCATATGCCCCAGATGCTCAGAGTGACGCGCACCGGTGCGCCCACCTGAATGGGCAAATGTCCCCTCTGGCAATTGCAGCGTTGCTTCGGCCATGACTTCACGAACCCGGGCGCCATAGGCGGCGCCCAATGTGGACGGCAGAACGGCTATCCCTGTCTCCGCGAGGGCTCGGTCACTCTCGTCGTCGAGGAATGCTTCCCCCGCATACGGCCAGAGCACGTCGAGCGCAGCCTGCATACGCCGATGGCTCTCCTCGGTACCATCCCCAAGCGCGATTACAGTCTCCGACGACCGCTCCAGATGATATGCCACTTCCTTCGCGGACTTCTCGGCAATCCCGGCGATCCGATCGTCTTTGCTGGCCCTCAGCTCGTTGAGCTGCAACTCATGCAAGGCGTCGAACAGGAACTGGCGCATGATGGTCTGCCCGAAGTCCCCATTGGGTTGCTCGACAAGGAGCAGACAGCGAAAGTCCCAGGCATCCCTGAGATAGGCCAGATCATCCGCTGACCGCCCCTGCCCTTCAACCTCTCCGGCAAGCCCCAACCACATTTGCGTTTGACCAATGAGATCCAACGCGGTGTTCGCCAGGGCGATGTCCTCTTCAAGGACCGGCGCATGCCCGCACCACTCCGACACGCGGTGGCCCAGGACAAGCGTGTTGTCCCCCATCCGGCAGAGGAACTCGAACAGAGCGGCATTCATCACATCGGACCCGCTTCATCCGGGATGTCGAAAAACGTCGGATGGCGATACACCTTCGACTGCGCCGGATCGTAAAGCGGGCCCTTCTCAGACGGCGAAGAGGCCGCGATATCTCGCGCATCGACCGCCCAAATCGAAACACCCTCATTCCGGCGGGTATAGACGTCCCGCGCATTTCGGATCGCAGTCTCCGCGTCGGGCGCATGCAACGACCCAACGTGACGATGGTTCAGCCCATGTTGCCCCCGGATGAAAATCTCCCAGAGCGGCCACTCGGAGCGTACCGACGTCTTGTCACTGCCTGAAGGGTCGGTTTTCGTCATCACACTACTCCGCAGCAAGCGGCGGACAGCGATGCGTCCGCCAAAGTGTGGCGCCGGGCAGCTCGGCCCAACCAAAGGCTTGCTCCGTTGGACCCTTCTCCTCCAGAAGCCTCAGCCGCGCCATAGCCTCCGCCGGATCAGGTTGGTGCCCTTCCGGCACCCACCACATCGCAAAATGCATCGACCCCAGCGCCTGAAACCACTCCGCCCGACGCTCATAGAACCGAGCATGTAACGTGCCCCAGACAAAACGCTCCAACGCCTCTGCCGAACTCCACACCGAACAGTTGAAGATCACGAAAGGATCGTCATCCACTTGCGTGTCTGTCGCGTTTCCAGTGTCGTCTTTGTAGCGCCAGATAAAACCGCCCATCCGCTCCGCCAAACCGTTGATCCGGTCAAGGTTATCCGCGAAATCCGCAATGCGAGGATCGTCCAGCGGCGCAAGCAACTTCGCCACGTTCACTTCCGCCAGTTGGCGGTGCGGCGTCGGAGGGAAGATCATTCCGCCGCCACCTTCTGCGACGCCTTCTTATGCGCATGGGCAAGCATCCCCTCTCGCACCCAGGCGCCATCGTCCCAGGCCTTGTTGCGATCCGCCAACCGCTCGGTGTTGCAGGGACCGTTTCCCTTGATCACATCATAGAACTCGTCCCAATCGGGTTCGGTGAAATCATAGTGCTCGGTCTCTTCGTTCCACTTCAGATCCGGGTCGGGAACGGCAAGGCCCAGTAACTCCGCCTGCGGCACGGTCTCATCCACGAACTTCTGCCGAAGCTCGTCATTCGTGTTCATCTTGATCTTCCAAGCCATCGACTGCGCCGAATGAACGCTGTCTTTGTCGGAAGGCCCAAACATCATCAAGGCGGGATACCAGAAACGATTAAGCGCATCTTGCGCCATCCGTCGCTGCGGCTCGGTCCCCTGCGCCATCTTCATCATGATGTCGTAGCCTTGGCGCTGGT
>CAWUIX010000151.1:0-6117 GCA_963922395.1 uncultured Rhodobacterales bacterium
GAGGCAGCTTTAAAAGCGACGGCTTTGCAGCGCTATAGACAACTCTAGGTTGTTTATGTAAAGTGGCTCTGACAGTAACCGCGGATTAACTTTTTCCGCAGAGGGTTAACGTCAACGAAGCAAATCTTGCGGAGCCGTTCCATGCGCGTCCTTCTGGTTGAAGACGATCCCACGACCTCTCGCAGTATCGAGTTGATGCTGACCCACGCCAATCTAAACGTCTATGCGACGGATCTGGGCGAAGAGGGGATCGATCTAGCGAAACTCTATGACTACGACCTGATCCTTCTGGATCTGAATCTGCCGGATATGAACGGTCATGACGTCCTGCGGCAGCTGCGTCTGGCGCGGATCGATACCCCGATCCTGATCCTGTCCGGATCGGATGATACAGATAACAAGATCAAAGGCTTCGGATTTGGAGCCGACGATTACCTGACGAAACCCTTCCACAGAGAAGAGCTTGTTGCACGAATCCATGCGATTATCCGGCGCTCAAAAGGGCACGCCCAATCGGTTATTCATACAGGCAAGATTTCCGTGAACCTTGATGCGAAGACGGTGGAATCCGGCAGCAAGACGGTACACCTGACGGGCAAGGAATATCAGATGCTCGAGCTTCTTTCCTTGCGCAAGGGCACGACACTTACGAAGGAGATGTTCCTCAACCACCTTTATGGCGGGATGGACGAGCCAGAGCTGAAGATCATTGACGTCTTTATCTGCAAACTCCGTAAGAAGCTGTCCCAGGCGACCGATGGAGACAATTACATCGAAACGGTCTGGGGCCGCGGGTATGTCCTTCGCGATCCGGTCGAGCAGATTGATGAAGCACCGGTGGCGGCCTCTGCCTGATCGCTGTTCCAGCCGTCTTTTCTTACTGAGAAGTTAAACCCAGGAGTTCGGGCACCAGTGCTGATTGGATCTTCTGATCAGCGCCGTTGTTCTGTGCGGGTTCGAGCGTGTGCGCTGAGCCGGGATGAGCCCGATCATCACCCGGATGGCCGGATCTGACAGGTCAAGAAATTCGGGCGCTTGGCTGGACGCGCCCGGCGCATGCTCCTAACACATGCCTTATGTGGAGGGGTTCGGCATGGTGGCGGAGCGCGTTCAATCAATGAAGCCGACGGATTTGTCCGCTGAGGAAGCGGCCGAGGAACTTGCGCGTCTGGCAAGCCTTCTGGCCAAGGCGAATGCGGCCTATCACGCAGAAGACGATCCGGACATCAGCGACGCTGAGTATGATGCGCTGAAACAGCGGAACGCGGCGATTGAGGCCGCGTTTCCGGATCTAAAGCGCTCTGATAGCCCTAGTGAACAGGTCGGCGCGGCGCCATCTTCGGGGTTCGGAAAGGTGACGCATGCCGTTCGCATGTTGTCGTTGGGCAATGCGTTCGATGCCGAAGACGTGGCCGACTTTGACCGGTCAGTTCGCCGATATCTGGGGCTTGAAACGGCGCTCGTTTATACGGCTGAACCAAAGATCGACGGGCTGTCGCTCTCGCTTCGCTATGAGAACGGGGCCCTGGTACAGGCGGCGACCCGGGGCGATGGCGCAGTTGGCGAGGACGTGACGCAGAATGCGCGGACGATCGACGACATCCCGCCGACCCTGACGGGCGCCCCAGACCTTCTGGAGGTTCGGGGCGAGGTTTATATGAGCCACGCGGATTTTGAGGCCTTAAATGAGCGGCAAGCGGAGGCTGGCGCGAAGACCTTCGCCAATCCGCGGAATGCGGCGGCTGGGTCCTTGCGCCAGTTGGATGCGACGATCACAAAAGGCCGGCCGCTTCGGTTCTTTGCCTATGCCTGGGGCGCGTTGAGTGCCCCGTTGGCGGAGACGCAGATGGGGGCGATTGAGCGTCTGAACACCCTTGGCTTCCAGACCAACCCCTATACGAAGCTCTGCGATGGAATTGACGAGCTGATCGCGCAGTACCGCCTGATCGAGGCGGAACGGGCCACACTGGGATACGACATTGATGGTGTTGTTTATAAGGTCGATGCGCTGGATCTGCAGGAGCGGCTTGGGTTTCGCTCGACCACGCCGCGATGGGCCATCGCCCACAAGCTCCCGGCAGAACTGGCCTGGACCCGGCTGGAGGCGATCGACATTCAGGTCGGGCGCACTGGCGCGCTAAGCCCCGTGGCCCGGTTGACGCCTGTGACGGTGGGCGGCGTGGTTGTGTCCAATGCAACCCTTCACAACGAGGATTACATCGCGGGCCGTGACGCCTCGGGCAATCCGATCCGGGACGGCAAGGATATCCGTGTCGGCGACTGGGTGCAGGTTTACCGCGCAGGAGATGTCATCCCGAAAGTGGCGGATGTCGACCTGAGCCGGCGGCCGAAGGAGGCCGTCCCTTACGTCTTTCCTACGGCGTGCCCCGAATGTGGGTCAGATGCCGTGCGCGAGCCGGGTGATGCGGTGCGGCGGTGTACTGGCGGGCTGATCTGTCCGGCACAAGCGGTCGAAAAGTTGAAGCACTTCGTGTCTCGTGCGGCGTTCGACATCGAAGGTCTGGGATCGAAGCAGGTGGAGCAGTTCTATGCCGAAGGCTGGATGAGGGAACCGGCGGACATCTTTACCCTGAAGGCGCGGTATGGACCCGGGAACCTGCGGGAGTTGAAGAACAGGGAGGGCTGGGGCGAGAAGTCGGCCATGAACCTGTTCGATGCGATTGACGAGCGGCGGACGATTCCATTGAACCGCGTCATCTTTGCCCTTGGGATCCGCCATGTGGGCGAGGCGGCGGCGGGGCTTCTGGCTCAGCACTATGGAAGCTGGAACGCGTTTGAAACCGGGGTGGCCGGGGCCGAGGTGGGCGCAGGCGCCGATTGGGACGACCTGATCGGGATCGACGGGGTGGGTCAGGTGATGGCGGCCTCGCTGGTGACAGCGCTTCAGCAATCGGCAGAGCGGGCGTCGATTGACCGGTTGGTGGCCGAACTTCAGATCGAGGACGTGGCGCGTCCGGATACGCATGGGAGCCCCGTTGCGGGCAAAACCGTTGTGTTTACGGGGACATTGGAACGGATGACGCGGGCCGAAGCCAAGGCCCGGGCAGAAGCGCTCGGCGCGAAGGTGTCTGGTTCTGTCTCGGCGAAAACGGATCTTCTGGTGGCGGGTCCCGGTGCGGGGTCTAAGGCGAAGAAGGCGGCAGACCTTGGGATCGAAACGATCGACGAAGAGGCGTGGCTGCAGCTTATCGGCGCCCTATGAGCGGGGGGCGGCCTGAAGCCCTTTTTCCGCTTTTTGCGGCTTTGACCAGCTTGGATGGGATTGGGCCGAAGACGGCTCAAGCGCTTGAAAAAGTGGGGGTACTGACACCTAAAGACATGCTCTATACGCTGCCGCATTCGGTGGTCGATCGGCGGCGGCGAGAAAGCGTGCAGGGCGTGCCAACGCAATCCATTGCGACCGTTGAGGTCGAGATCGGGCGGCATACGCCCCCACGCACCAAGGGCCGGCCCTACCGGGTGGAGGCGACGGACGCCGAGATCACGTTTCAGCTTGTGTTCTTTCATGCCCGCGAAGACTGGCTGAAACGGCAGCTTCCGCCCGGATCGCGGCGGGTCGTTTCGGGCAAGGTGGAGTTGTTCGATGGGGTGCCGCAGATGGTGCATCCCGATCATATGCTGCGGCCCGAAGAGGCAAAGGACATCCCGGCCTTTGAACCTGTTTATCCGTTAACGGCCGGTGTGACCCAACGGGTTATGGGGCGGGCGGTGCGAAGTGCGTTGGACCGTGTGCCAGAGTTGGCGGAGTGGATCGACCGTGAGCTTTGCAAATCGGAAGGATGGCGCGACTGGCGGACGGCTTTGCGTATGGCACATGCGCCCGAGGCCGAAACGGCGGCCAGTCCGGATCAGCGGGACCGGCGGCGTCTGGCCTACGACGAATTTTTTGCGCATCAATTGACGCTTGCCTTGGCGCGGCAGGCGGCGCGGCGCGCGAAGGGCGTGAGTACGGTTGGAACAGGGGAGCTGGCACGGCGCGTGATCGCGGCGCTGCCTTATGAGATGACGGGGGCGCAGTCGCGGGCGGTGGCAGAGATCGCAGCCGATATGGCCGATCCGCATCGGATGAACCGCTTGCTGCAGGGGGATGTTGGGTCAGGGAAAACGCTGGTCGCATTCCTTGCTTTGTTGGCGGCGGTGGAAGCCGGAGGGCAGGGCGCAATGATGGCGCCGACCGAGATTCTGGCGCGGCAGCATCTGGAGAGCCTGTTGCCGCTGGCAGAGAGGGCTGAAGTGGTGATCGAGATCCTGACCGGTCGGGACAAGGGCAAGGAGCGTGCAGCGAAGTTAGCGGCGCTCGCGGCCGGCGACATTCACATCCTGATTGGGACGCATGCGGTGTTTCAGAGCGATGTGGTGTTCAAGGACATGCGTCTGGCAGTGATCGATGAGCAGCACCGGTTCGGGGTGGCGCAGCGGATGGAGTTGGGTGCTAAGGGACCTGCGGCGGATGTGCTGGTGATGACGGCAACGCCCATTCCTCGGTCCCTAAGCCTCGCCCAATACGGTCACATGGATCTTTCCGTTCTGGACGAGAAGCCGCCCGGGCGGACGCCAGTGAAAACGGCCCTGGTGTCGGCGGGCCGGCTGGACGAGGTGGTCGACCATCTGAGGAAAGCCGTGGCCGAGGGGCGGCAAGCCTATTGGGTGTGCCCGCTGGTGGAAGAAAGCGAGACCCTCGATATGACGGCGGCGGAAGATCGGTTCCGTCAGTTGCGTGCGGTTCTGGGAGAGGGCGTGGTCGGGCTGGTTCATGGTCAGTTGCCGGTGGCCGATAAGGATGCGGCCATGGCGGCGTTCGTTGAGGGGAAGACCCAGGTTCTGGTCGCTACGACGGTGATCGAAGTCGGCGTAAATGTGCCGAACGCGACGATCATGGTGATCGAACGGGCCGAGAGCTTTGGCCTGGCTCAGTTGCATCAGTTGCGCGGGCGTGTTGGCCGGGGAAGCGATGCCTCGACCTGCCTCTTGATGTATCAGCCGCCGTTGACGGAGGGCGGTCGCCGCCGGTTGGAAATTCTGAGGGAGACGGAGGACGGGTTTCGGATTGCCGAAGAAGATCTGGCTTTGCGCGGGGCGGGGGATGCCATCGGCCATGCACAATCGGGTGTTCCTGTGTTTCGTGTTGCAAACCTTGAACGGCAGACGGGTTTGATGGCGACGGCGCAGAGGGATGCCCGCGCGCTCTTGGCCGATGATCCGACGCTGACGTCGGCTCGGGGGGAGGCGGCTCGCGTTCTTCTTTGGCTGATGGAACAGGATCGAGCGTTTCGTTTGATTTCAGTAGGTTAGCCTTATAACTCTTAATATGTTCGCAAATGTTCCTAAAAAGTTCTTTACAGGCAGAACGTCATATGAGAACAAAGGGGCAACACAGAGATGCCCGCCAAAAGGATCTGCCCCATGTTGAATGACCTGAAATCAGTTGTGACACGTCAGCCCGGCACCCTGTTGGCCGATTTTGCAGGAGCCGCGTCGCTTGTGGTCGTTTTCGTGACCGCGTTCCACCTGCCAGGGCTGATGTAACCGAATTCTTCTGCCTGCGGTCTGTCGTTCCGGTCGCGCTTTCTGTCCCAACTCAAGCGCTTTGTTCGTCGGCGCCCTGTCCCTGCCGATGATCGCCTGGACTCCCCAATGTCCCTGACCGGCGCCGTCACAGACACGCCACTTCCGCCGCCTTCCAGATGGAAGAGCGGCGGATTTTTTTGAGGGTTATCCGTGTGTTACGGAATGATGCGTGTGTATTTCGTGCCTTCGACGCTGGCACCGGCGAGAAGGCCGGTTTGCGCAAAGACCACTGCGATGATCGGGGCGAGCGCGGTGGTGGTTTCAGCGGAGATGTTTTCGCCCCGGTTCGACACGGTGTATTCGATGTCAGCACCTGCCACCCAGCCCGGTGAGGCACGGAAGTCGGCCAGTGCTTCATCGGTCATGAAGTAGAAGGCGTGAGCATATTGCTGTGCACCGATCTGCAGGCCAAAACTTGCCTGGGTTGCGGAGTAGTAATCGACGGTCACGCCGTTCACCTGAAGCGCGCCTTCCCCATAGCTGCCGCCGATACCAAACCCAGCCTCGGTCACGAGAGGCATGACGAGC
>CAWUIX010000152.1:0-6085 GCA_963922395.1 uncultured Rhodobacterales bacterium
CTCTGCGCCTGGATCGTGGCCTTCTTCCCCATCCTGTCGAACACGACGATTGGCCTGAAGTCAGCGGACCACAATCTCGAGGATCTCTTCACGATCTACGGCGCCACACGGTGGCAGCGGCTGCGCTATCTCGCGGCCCCGTCCGCCCTCCCCTTCTTCTTGGGCGGGCTTAAGATTGCCGGTGGCTTGGCGCTGATCGGCGCGGTTGTCGCCGAATTTGTCATCGGTCGCGCCGGTACTGGGCTCGGTCTGGCCTCCACTCTTCTGGAAGCGTCCTACCGGTTCAACTTCGGCCGCCTCTACGCCGCGTTGATTCTGATCTCTCTGATGGGCGTGGTGATCTTCGCCATAACGTCCGTCATCAGCCACCTCTGCCTGCGGTCCTGGCACGAAAGCGCCCTGAGCAGGGAACGCTGATGCCACTTCCAACACCGCCATCGGGGTCGTTCACTCTGACCAATGCCTCCGTGCCGGGGTGCCTTATCGGCTCGGACGACGATCTTGTTCGGACGAATATTCCCATCCAGGACGGCGTTGTGGCCGAAGCGGGTGGCACAGAGGTGGACCTGAAGGGCGCCATGGTCTTCCCGGCCTTCGCCGACATGCACACCCACCTCGACAAGGGGCATATCTGGCCGCGGGCCGCCAATCCGGATGGCACATTCATGGGCGCGCTGGAGACCGTGCGCGCCGACAGCCGCGCCAACTGGGCCGCTGAGGATGTGCGGACCCGCATGGCGTTCTCACTCCGCTGCGCCTACGCCCATGGCACACGCGCAATCCGGACCCATCTCGATTCCATGCACGGGCAGGCCGAGATCTCCTGGCCGATCTTTGCAGACCTCCGGGACAGTTGGGCCGGAAAGGTCGATCTGCAGGCGGTCTGCCTCGTGAGCGCGGAAGGCTTTTCCGAAGACGGGGAGTTCCTGCGCACCGCGGATATTGTCGCCGACGTGGGCGGGGTGCTCGGGATGGTGACCTATCCGGTCCCGGATCTCAGCGAGCGTTTGACGGCTTTCCTCGGAATGGCCACCGCGCGCGGTTTGGACGTCGATTTCCACGTCGATGAGACGATGGACGCCTCATCCGAGACGTTGCGCACGATTGCGGAGACCGTCATGGCGACCGGATTTGAAGGCCGTGTTGTGGTCGGGCATTGCTGTTCGCTGTCTACGCAGGACGAGGACCGCGCACATGACACGCTGGACATCGTGGAGAAGGCGGGCCTGCATGTCGTCAGCCTGCCCCTCTGCAACCTCTACCTGCAGGATCGCCACGCAGGGCGCACCCCGCGCAATCGGGGGATCACTCTCGTTCACGAAATGGCGGCGCGGGGCATTCCGGTATCCTTCGCATCAGACAATACGCGCGATCCGTTTTATGCTTATGGCGATATGGACATGATCGAAGTGATGCGCGAGGCGACCCGGATCGGACACCTCGATCACTCCGGCCCCGACTGGGCACAGGCATTTACATCGACGCCGGCCGCGACATGCGGCTTTACTGAACCGTCCTTCGCCCCCGGCGCGCCTGCAGATCTTGTGATCTGCGCGGCCCGGACCTGGACAGAGCTCTTCGCGCGCCCGCAATCGGATCGTATTGTACTGCGCAAGGGCTCGCCAATCGACCGGACGCTGCCCGACTACGCCGAACTCGACCATCTGATGAGGCCCTGACATGGAACCCAACGTCGCCGCCGCAAAGGCCGCTCTGGCTCACCTCGACATCGAGGCGTCTGAGACGGCTATTCGCGCAAACTCCCGCGATTTCTTTTGGTATTCCCCAGTTCTGAAGGACCGGCTGGACCACGTCACCGCCGATTTCGTCGTGCGCCCTCGGAGCGAGGCAGAGGTGATTGAGATCCTCCGCACCTGCTATGCGCATGATTGTCCTGTCACGACCCGTGGTGCGGGAACAGGAAACTACGGTCAGGCCATGCCGCTTGCGGGCGGGTGCGTCATGCATCTCCGCCACCTCGACAAGGTGAAAGAGATCCACCCGGGCCGCGTGATCACCGAACCTGGTGTTCTGCTGAAGGATCTCGACGCTGCCTGCAAAGAGGACTCCGGACAGGAGATCCGAATGTTCTCCTCAACCTGGGCGACTGCAACGATCGGTGGCTTCATCGCCGGAGGTTCTGGCGGCGTTGGCTCCTGCACCTGGGGCAGCCTGCGAGACCTTGGCAACATCATCCGCCTCCGCGTGGTCACGATGGAAGAGGAGCCGCGGATCCTAGAGTTCCGGGGCGAGGAACTGGCCCGCGTTAGTCACGCCTACGGCACCAACGGGATCATCACCGAAATCGAGATGCCGCTCGCCCCGGCCTATGACTGGACCGAACTCTTCGTCGCCTTCGATGACTTCGCACCAGCGATGGGCTTCGCCGAAGAGCTGGCAAACCAAGACGGTATCCTGATTAAGCTGGCGACGGTCTTCGAAGCGCCAATCGCACACGACTATTTCCAGCGTGTGAAGCCTTACGTCTCCGACAGGACAAACCTCGTTGGGCTCATGGTCGCGCCGCAGTCCATGGACGGGTTCCTGACCTTTCTGGGGCGCCGACCCGAGGCTACAGTCATCTATCGCTCGGACGACAATGACTGGGCCCGCGGTCCAGGCCCGGTGTTCGAGTACGGCTGGAACCATACCACGCTGCGGGCGCTGAAAGTCGACCCGTCGATCACCTATCTTCAGGTACGCTACGGCTATCCGCAGCACCGGGCGCTGGTGGAGCGGATGCGGGAAGAGTTTTCGCCCGAGGTCCTCCAACACCTCGAAGTTTTGAAGGAAGGAGGCAAGGTGATGTTCGCGGGGCTCAGCCTTGTGAAGTTCACCTCTGAGGAGCGTCTCGATGAGATCATTCGCATCCACGAAGAGGCCGGCGCCATGATCTTCAACCCCCATCGATATACCTTGGAAGAAGGGGGGCGGCAGACCGTTGACGACCGCCAGTTGACGTTCAAGAAAGAGGCCGATCCAAAGGGTTTGTTGAACCCTGGAAAAATGATCGCCTGGGACGATCCGAATTGGGGATACGAGCATATGTATGCCTATCCCAAACTTCAGGCGGCAGAATAATGGGTTTCGGCGCCTCTGGCGCCGACCGGGGCGAGGGGGCGCTGCCCCCTCGCATTCCCCCGGAGTATTTTGGCCAAGATAAAGGAGGCATCATCGCGTGACGCGCGCGCTTGTTCTTTTTGCGCATCCTTGTCCCGAGAGTTTCTCGTCCGCGTTGCACCAGACCGTAGTCGAGACGCTCAATCAGCGCGGCTGGGACGTGGACGACTGCGACCTCTACGCGGAAGGCTTCTCGCCCGTGCTCACGGAAGCGGAGCGCCGGGGCTATCACGACGAACCTGAGAACATTGGACCGGTGGCGGAGTATGTGGAACGTCTGCGCGCCGCCGACGCCCTGGTCATGGTGTTCCCGGTCTGGAATTTCGGTTACCCGGCGATGCTCAAGGGCTTTCTTGATCGAGTCTTTCTGCCCGGCGTGTCGTTTCGCCTGGAAGACGGCAAGGTGAAGCCGAACCTGACCCATATCCGACGGCTGGCTGCCGTAACCACCTATGGTGGGACACGGACGAGAGCGCTTCTGGTGGGTGATCCGCCCCGCCGTTCCGTCACCCGGGCCGTCTGGCATGTCTGCCGTCCGCGAACGATGAAGTATCTGGCGCTCTATGACATGAACCGAGCGACCGAGGCGGCACGGCACGCCTTTCTGGCAAAGGTCGAGCGTGAGATGGGTGTGTTCTGATGCGCGCCCTGGTCGTTTACTGCCACCCAAAGCCCGACAGCTTCACAGCTGCAGTCCGAGACAAAGTCATGGATCGGTTGACGGTCGCCGGAGCGGAGGTCCGGCTCCGCGATCTCTACAGCTTGGAATTTGCACCCGCGCTTCAGGCCGACGAACTCGACCGGTATGAGGACACCGACCTGAACAGATCGGGTATCGAAGATGACATCGCCGATTTGACCTGGTGCGATACGCTCATCTTCGTCTACCCGACGTGGTGGTATGGGCTTCCGGCAGTCCTGAAAGGTTGGCTCGACCGGGTCCTAGTACCCGGTGTTGCGTTTCAGATGCCTGACGAGAATGGCGACATCAAACCGGGCCTGACACACATCACTCGGCTTGGCGTCTTCACCACTTGCGGGGCGAGCCGATGGCTCACCTTTTTCGTGGGCGCCCCGGGGAGGCGGACGATTTTGCGCGGGGTGCGCCTTCTTTGCGCAAAACGCTGCAGCACGGTGTTTGCCGCGCATTACCTGATGGACAGCGCGACGCCTGAAAGCCTGACCGCCCATCTTGACCGGGTGGGTCGACGGGTGGACAGATGGGTGGCATCGGCCCAAACGCGCAAGGAGGTGCCCGCGTGAGTGTCTCAATCCCGGTTCTCGACTGGACGCGATTTGCCAGCGGGCAGGACCGCACAGGCTTTGTAGCCGATCTTGGCGCGGCGTGTCGGGAGACTGGGTTTTTCCTCGTCACAGGCCATGGTGTCCCCGAGCGCCTGATTTCCGAAACCTTCGATGCAGCGGATCGGTTTTTTGCCCTGCCCGAGGCCGAGAAAGCAGAGCTCGATATCCTAAAGTTCGGCACAAACCGGGGCTGGACCGCGGAAGGCACGGAAAACCTAGACGACACGACCACTCAGGTGGACCGAAAGGAGGCCTACAATATCGGCCTCGAAATGGCAGCAGATGATCCCAGGATATTGGCAGGAGAGCCCTTTCGCGGCGCGAACCAGTGGCCCGCGGATCTACCCGGCTTCCGCGATACAACGCTCGCCTACTTTGACGCCGTGCACCAGTTGGGTGTGGATCTGCACCGGCCGATCGCCCTCGATCTCGGCCTCGATGAGCACTACTTCGCGCCGTCCCTGAACGCCCCGCTCGCGACCCTCCGGCTTCTGCGCTACCCGGGCGGCAGCCGCGAGGGCGACGCCATCGGCGCAGGGGCCCACACCGATTACGGCTCGATCACCCTTCTGATGACCGATGACGAGCCCGGGCTTCAGGTTCGCCCTAGAGGAGGCGACTGGATCGACGTCCCGCAAGTGCCTGGCGCGTTCATCGTCAATATCGCCGATTGCCTGATGCGGTGGACGAACGACATCTATGTCTCCACGCCCCATCGGGTCCTCGTCCCACAAAGGGTGCGCCGGTCCCTGGCCTTCTTCCTCGATCCGAACCCGGATGCCGTGATTTCGGCCCTGCCCGGCACGGGCGCCGCGAAATACCCGCCGGTCACCGGCGCCGATTACCTTAAGATGCGCCTCGACGCGACCTATACGCCGGAGCCCGTATAACCCATGCGACGTCTCGATTGGGCCGACTACCGCACGACCGAATATGCCGCGATCGACCCCATGCGGACGATCGCCATTCTGCCAACAGCAGCCATCGAACAACACGGGCCGCACCTGCCCACCGGGACTGACACGATGATTGCGGAAGGGATGCTCGCGCATCTGAGGGCGACCTGTCCCGAGGATCTCGACATCCGCATCCTGCCCGTGCAGGCAGTGGGAAAATCCAACGAACACATTCACGCACCGGGCACCCTGACCCTGTCAGCTCACACCGCACTCGCCGCCTGGCAGGAGATCGGCCTTTCGGTTGCACGTGCCGGTGTGCGGAAGATCGTCATCGTGAATTCCCACGGCGGCAATCTCGACCTGATCTCTATTCTTGGCCGGGAACTCCGCGTCCGGGCGGGCATGCTCGCAGTCAAGTGCCAGTGGGGCGCCTTTGGGTATCCCGAGGGCATGTACTCTAGCCACGAGAGCGCCTTTGGCATCCATGGCGGCGATGTCGAAACATCCCTGATGCTGCACTTCCGGCCAGAGACGGTGGACATGTCCGCGGCCCAGATGAACCGTTCGACCGCCGAGCAAACACCGATTTCACCCATCGGGCCAATCTCCTACGGTTGGGTGGCCAGCGATCTCAACCCGGTGGGGACCGTGGGCGACGCGTCGATCGCCACGGCGGATAAGGGCGCGGCGACAACAGAGCATCAAGTCTCCGGGTTTATCAAATTACTGCAAACAGTTACCGAGACGCCTCTGGATGGGCT
>CAWUIX010000153.1:0-6074 GCA_963922395.1 uncultured Rhodobacterales bacterium
GGGCGTGCCTGCTCCCGGAAGGCCCTCTTGCTGGCGGCGGAGTTCATCGCGCAGCGCCTGCTGCCGATCTGCAAGGCTTCCACCCGGCTGATTGGGGTCCTGCCCTTGACCCGGTTGTCCCGGCTGCCCGGGCTGGCCCTGACCGAACTGCTGACCCTGGCCCTGCCCGGGTTGACCCGGCTGGCCCTGGCCCTGCCCGAACTGTTCCTGAAGGTCGCGGAACGCTTCATCCGACAGGCCCTGTTGTTCGCGGAGGGTCTCCGCGAGGCCTTCCATCGCCTCCTGACCCGGGCTCTGCTGGCCCTGACCCTGCTGGCCTTGGGCCATCTGCATGTTTTCCATCATCTGGCGAAGCTGATCGAGCAGGGCCTGCGCCTCGTCCATGCGGCCCTGTTCCATCAACTCCTGCAGACGGTCCAGCATGTCCTGCAACTGGTCGCCAGTGATTTCCTGCGTGTTCTGGTTTTCCGAAAGCTGTTCGTTGGGGTTCTGACCCTGCTGCTCGGCCAACTGGCGCATATAATCCTGCATCGCCTCGCGCAGTTCCTGCATCAGCTCGGCAATCTCTTCGTCGGTGGCCCCGTTCTCGATCGCATCGGCGAGCCTGTCCTGCGCGCGGCGGAGCCGTTCGAGGGCGTCGGACAGATCGCCTTCTTCGATTTCCAGTGCAATCTCCCAGAGGACCTGTGCCGTCTCGTCCCGCAGGGTCTCGCTGACTTCGGAGTAGCGGATCGCCGTCTCCAGACGCCGGATCGCGAGGCGGAGTTTGAGGTAGGTGGTCTCGGATCGGAAGACGTCATCCGGGAGGTAGCTGACCGCGCGAAGGACCTGTGTGGCGCGTTTCGAATTTGAGCGGGACCAGAGAAGATCCCGGCGTTGTTCGACGATGGCGGCGGCAAGGGGATCGAAGAACCGTCGGGCGGGCAGGGTGACGGCTTCGGGTGCGCTTTCTCCGATCTGACCGGCGGCGTCTTCGGCTTCAAGCGTCAGAAGGACAGGTAATCCGGCCCAGGGATGCTCTGCCATATCGTCGATCAGGATTTCCTCGAATTCATCCCGGTCGCCTGTGATTGGCATCGGCAGGTCAAGGACGATGGGTTCACGACGCTCGGGAACCGCGGCCAGCCCGTATCGCCGATCCACCTGATCGAGGTCGAGGACCATCAGCGCGCGGCCTGCGACCACGCCATAGTCGTCCCGGGCTTCAAAGGGCTGGCGGAACTCTCCTCCAACGGACCGTTCGAGCGGCGCCGAAACCGAGATCTCGGGCGGGTCGTCCACGAGCACGCGGATGTCCCAGCTCTGACCACCCGGACCGTTGACGGCAATCCGCCCGGCTTGAGCGACCCGGAACCCTTGGGCGGGATCCGTTGCAGGCGGCAGTTCGCCCGTGCGGGCCGAGACCGTTTCCTCAACGCTGAGCGCGCCGATTTCGCCATAGAGGCGAAGGGTCACTTCGCTGCCTTCGGGGACTGAGAACGAGGGCCGTGTGATGTCGTTCAGGTAGAGGCTTGGGCGTCCGGTATAAGCGGGCGGTTCAATCCAGCCTTCCCAGGACGGGCCCGCGGCGAGACCGCCAGCCCCGGCGCCGGGGGCCATGTCCGTCACCGAGGTCACGCGGAGGAGCGACCCGAATATTACGGCCGTCGCAAAGGCAACGAGCGCTACATAGCGCAGGGCATAGGGGTCGCGGTCGGAGACTTTCAGATCCGGATTGACCGCCTTCGCGGCCTTTGCGCGCTCGGCCATTCGGGCCACATGGGCCTTCCAGACGGCTTCCGAGGCGGCGTCACCTGTGCCGACGGCCTGCTGGTCCGTGATTGCTGCAATCGGTCGGCCCGGCATGGTCGCATCGAGGCGTGCCATGGCCTCAGCTGACGACGGCACTTTGAAGGTCTTGAGCCCGGACCAGAGTGTCCAGCCAATCGCGCCAACCGATACGACGATGCCTGCCCAGACCGCTTCAAGCGGCAGCGTGTCCTGAAGGCCGAGCATTAGGGCGGCAAGCGTCAAAAGCAGTGCGGAGAACAGGGGCCAGAAGGCGCGGACCGCGCGTTCCGCGAACAAGCCCACCTGCGTCAGGCGCAGGGGCCACTTCAGGCGGCGGGCCGCCTCTGTGAGTTCGGTCTTGCTTTCGGTCATCTACTCGCGCCGGTGCTCCGGCACGATATAGTGCCTCAGAGCCATTCTGGAATGGTATCTCGATTGATGATTTCTTCAAACCCCGGTCTTTCGCGGATGACAGCGAATTGATGCCCATCCACGAGGACCTCTGGGATCAGAGGTCGGGTGTTATATTCTGAAGACATTACAGCACCATAGGCCCCTGCAGAGCGGAAGGCGACAAGGTCCCCGGCGCTTAGGGGCGCGATGGCGCGGCCTTTAGCAAATGTATCGCCTGTTTCGCAGACGGGGCCGACGACATCGTAGATCGCGGGATCCTGCCCGGCGGGTGCCTCTTTTACAGGCACAATATCATGCCAGGCGCCGTACATGGCGGGCCGGATCAGGTCGTTCATCGCGGCATCGAGGATCAGGAAATCGCGATCTTCGCCCGACTTCACGTAGATCACGCCCGAGACAAGCAACCCGGCATTGCCAGAGATCAGCCGACCGGGCTCGATCTCGATCTCGCAATCGAGATCGCCGACCGTACGCTTGATCAGGTCGCCATAATCAATCGGCAGGGGCGGAGCCTCGTTCGATCGCTCATAGGGAATGCCAAGCCCGCCGCCCAGATCGAGCCTGCGGATGTTGTGCCCTTCGGCGCGCAGAACGCGGGTCAGTTCGGCGACCTTCAGATAGGCTTGTTCGAATGGCTCAAGCTCGGTCAGTTGCGAGCCGATATGGACGTCGATGCCGATCACTTCGATCCCGGGCAGGGCTGCGGCCTGTGCATAGACCTCGCGGGCACGGGAGATCGGGATGCCGAACTTGTTCTCCGCCTTTCCGGTCGCGATCTTTTCGTGCGTCCGGGCGTCCACGTCCGGGTTTACCCGGATCGTGATCGGCGCGGTGGCGCCCATGCTGTCGGCAACCGCGGACAGTAGGAGAAGCTCCGGCTCGCTCTCCACGTTGAACTGCCGCACGCCGCCTTCGAGCGCGAGGCGCATCTCTTCGCCCGTCTTGCCGACACCGGAGAACACGATCCGCTCACCGGGGACGCCGGCGGCGCGCGCGCGTCGGTATTCGCCGCCCGACACAACATCCATGCCGGCACCTAGATCGCCCATGATCTTCAGCACGGCCTGGTTTGAGTTCGACTTCATCGCATAGCAAATCAGGTGCTCGGTGCCCTGAAGTGCCTCGTCAAACAGGGCATAGTGCCGGGTCAGCGTGGCGCGGGAATAGAGGTAGAAGGGCGTGCCCACCTCTGCCGCAATCTCGGGGATCGGCACGTCTTCGGCGTGGAGGACGCCACTGCGATACAGAAAATGGTCCATCAGGTCGCCGGGCGCATACGCAAAAAGATGTAAAGCGGCAGGCCGCAGGAGACGCCGATACAAAAGGTGGCCGGGATTGCAATCAGGCCAAGCCACATGCGGCGCGAGATGCTTTCGATCAGCACCCAGGCGGTCAGCGCGAGCGCGGCGATCGTGAGGTCCCAGACAAGGCCTGTGGTCGACGCATTCACATACCAGGCGTCGATCAGGCCGGAGAGCCCGGTGCCGGTCTCTCGCATGTAACCGAGGAAATAGTACATCGGATGGATCGCGCCCCAGACCGCCAGGGCAAGAAACAGGTATCGCGCGCGTTCCATCAGAACACACCACCCACGGTTACGGTGCCGCTGACGCCGATTGTGGTTCCGGTCCGGTCCTCGGTTTCAAAGGGTTCCGGCGCGCCATCCGCCCCGCAGGCCGCGAGAAGCCCCGCGACCAGCGCGATACAAAAAAAGCGGATCATCCCAATTCCTCCGTCCAGCGGGCGATCTGCGCGCGGACCTGGTCCGGCGCGGTTCCGCCATAGGAGGTACGGCTGGCCACAGAGTTGTCCACACCGAGCACGGAATAGACTGCGTCGGTGATCCCGTCATGTTCTGCCTGCATTGCGGCAAGATCTAGATCCGGCAGGTCACAGCCTTGCGCCTCTGCCTTTGCCACGAGCGCGCCAGTGATATGATGTGCCTCCCGGAACGGCAGCCCAAGCTCGCGCACCAGCCAGTCCGCGAGATCCGTCGCCGTTGAGAAGCCGGATGAGGCGGCCGCACGCAACGCGGTGGGGTTCGCTGTCAGATCAGCGATCATCCCTTCCATCGCGGCAAGCGACAGAAGATAATTGTCCGAGGCATCGAAGACTTGTTCTTTGTCTTCCTGCATGTCCTTGGAATAGGTCAGCGGCAGGCCCTTCATCACGGTGAAGAGGGCAACTGTCGCCCCGAGGATCCGCCCGATCTTGGCACGGATCAGCTCGGCCGCGTCCGGGTTCTTCTTCTGCGGCATGATCGAGGATCCGGTGGAGAACCGGTCCGACATGGCGACAAAGCGGAACTGTGCGGAGGACCAGATCACCAGCTCTTCGGACAGCCGCGAAAGATGCATGGCCGAAATGGATGCCGCGGACAGAAACTCCAGCGCGAAGTCGCGGGAAGACACCGCATCTAGCGAGTTGGCCATGGGCCGGTCAAAGCCCAAAGCGCCCGCCGTCGCGTGCCGGTCGATTGGAAAGGACGTGCCCGCCAATGCGGCTGCGCCGAGTGGGCTCTCGTTCATCCGGGCGCGCGCGTCCCGAAACCGCGATCTGTCGCGGGCAAACATCTCGACATAGGCCATCATATGGTGGCCCCAGGTCACGGGCTGCGCCGTTTGAAGGTGCGTGAAGCCCGGCATGACCCAGTCTGCGCCCGCCTCGGCCTGAGTGAGCAGCGCCTTCATGAGCGCTGTCAGACCCGCGTCCGCGTCGTCGATCCGGTCCCGGACCCAAAGCCGAAAGTCGGTCGCGACCTGATCGTTCCTTGACCGCGCCGTGTGGAGCCGCCCCGCAGGCTCGCCAATCAGTGCCTTCAGACGGGCCTCGACATTCATGTGGATGTCTTCGAGCGCCGTTGAGAAGGTAAAATCTCCGCCTTCAATCTCTGACAAGACCGTGAGGAGGCCTTCCCGGATCGCTTCGGCGTCGCTACCCTCTATGATGCCCTGCGCTGCGAGCATCGCGGCATGGGCCCGGGAGCCTGCGATGTCCTGGGCAGCGAGGCGGCGGTCGAACCCGATCGAGGCGTTGATCGCCTCCATGATCGCGTCGGGGCCGCCCTGAAAGCGCCCTCCCCACATCGTATTTGCGGTCGTCTCGGCCATGGTCTGACAGTCCCGGAGGGATGATGAAGTTTATTGTATCCGCCGTCCTCTACACGGCCCTCGCCCTTGGTGCAAACGCCGCCGATATCGCGTCGCTGGAAGCGATGCGGGAGGACAGCCTGAAGAAGCTGGTGTTCCACAGCGAGGCGGAGGATGTGAGTGCCCAGACCTTCACTGATCCGAACGGTGCGGAACACAGCCTGGCGGACTGGCAGGGCAAATATGTCCTTTTGAATTTTTGGGCGACGTGGTGTGCGCCCTGCCGCAAGGAGATGCCAGCGCTCGACGCACTCCAGAAAGAGTTCGGGGGCGACCATTTCGAGGTCGTGACTTTGGCAACGGGGCGGAACGCGTTGCCCGGCATCAATCGGTTCTTTGAGGAGGAGGGGATCGAAGAATTGCCGATCCTTCTCGACCCGAAGCAGGCGGTTGCACGCGATATGGCGGTTCTGGGACTGCCGATCTCGGTCCTGATCGACCCCGAAGGCCGTGAGATCGCGCGGCTGCGCGGGGACGCGGAATGGTACTCTGAGAGTGCGCGCGCGATCGTCGGAGCGCTTGTGGAAGAGCGTGAGGGGGCGGGCGGTTAGGGTACCTGATCCGCGGTGGGTCTTGCACAACTCAGGATCCGCTCCTCTTGCCGATCCTGCTTTGCTAATCGTTTCTTTGCTCTCCCAGGAGCTTCAAGATCGCGCTTCCAAGGAAGAAGACGAGAACCACAAGAAGGCTTGCTCCAATCGCGGCCTCCGCGCGAAAGATCGCTGTCTCGATGCTTGGCGA
>CAWUIX010000154.1:0-6060 GCA_963922395.1 uncultured Rhodobacterales bacterium
TTTGCCCGTTCCGCCCGCAGCGGTAATCCCGAAGGAGAACCCTTCCGCCAGCCACATGTTGCGAAGCCCGGGTGCGGGACCCAGCAGTGGGTTGCCGTCCGGGGTGTAGCAGATGGGACCGTTGTAATCGTCTTTTAGACCCACGGTTTCCGACGATGGGATCCGGTGGATCATCGACATGTACTCTTCCTCTATCCGCTCGAGGTCGAGGGGGAAGAGATCGGCCCGGAAGCTTTCCGGCACAGCGTATTCAAAACGCGCCGGGGCGTTATATTCGTAAGGCCCCAGGATCCAGCCGCCCCGCTCCTCGCGCACATACCATTTGGCATCGGCATCGCGCAGCACCGGGTGCTCTGGGTTGTCCTTCCGCCACTCGACGAGCGCCGGGTCGGGCTCTGTCACGATGTACTGATGCTCCACCGGGATCGCCGGGATCTTGATCCCCAGGAGCTGAGCAGTCCGTTGAGCATGGTTGCCGGTGGCCGTCACCACATGCTCTGCATGGATGGTGATCTGCTCCTCGGACGGCACCAGATTGCCGCCCTTTTCAACCATCTTGGTGCAGAGCACGTCCCAGTGATCGCCGGTCCAGGTATATCCATCGACCTGCCATTTGCGCTCAATCGTAACGCCGCGCTGCCGTGCGCCCTTGGCCATCGCCATCGTGACGTCGGCCGGATTGATGTAGCCGTCTGTGGGGTGGTAGATCGCACCCTTCAGATCTTCGGTCCGCACCAGCGGCCAACGGTCCTTTATGTCGGACGGCGACAACCACTCGTGAGGCACGCCACAGGTTTCGGCGGTCGAGGCATAGAGCATGTACTCGTCCATCCGGTCCTGTGACTGCGCCATGCGGAGATTGCCGACGACGAAGAAACCGGCGTTGAGCCCCGTTTCTTCTTCAAGCGTCTTGTAGAACTTGATCGAGTAATCGTGGATGTGAGTTGTCGCATAGGACATGTTGAAATAGGGCAGCAGGCCAGCGGCGTGCCAGGTTGACCCGCTGGTCAGCTCATCCCGTTCCAGAAGCATGACATCGTCCCAACCGGCCCGGGCCAGGTGGTAGGCGATTGAGGTTCCGACGGCACCACCGCCGACAACCAAGGCTCTGACATGCTGTTTCATGAGCGTCCCTCCGTTCCAATCTTTCGTTTAAACGCCCGGGAAATCCATTCAACGTGCCACCGACCTGTCGGTTTGCGAAACCGACATTCAGTGGTCATCATCGGCGGGCTTTGGCTCAGACACGAAAAGTCACGCGATCGTTGGGGCCGTCTTCTTGCATAAGTTGTGGGTGACGTTAACGTAACGCCCTATTGGCGATGAGACGATTACCCGTGCCTCCTGAAGATCCTTACAGATGTCGCTTGATGCACTGATCTCGTACTACGTCCTCTTGGATGGAACCTTGCGCCGCTCGATGTCGGCGTCAGGCGGTGCTCAGATCCGTGCGAACCTCTTGCGAAAGTCCGCAGACGTCTTGCAAAGGATCGAAGAGTATCAGCCTACATCGGAACAAGAAGCGCGCGATCAGATTTATTTCTTTGTGTCTCGCGCCATCGCGCGTCCCGGTTTGTCCGTGTCCGGGCGTGATATTGATATCGCCGTCGCCTTGACCCAGTCCGGAGAGCCGCAGGCCGAGGAAGACCTGACGGATCCTTCACCGCGAAGCGAGCCGCTTCGACAAGATGAAATCAGCATGATCAGCTTCGTCGTTCAATCGAAAGAACGGGTTTCTCTATTTGACGATCAGATCCACTATATTGCCACCAGCGTCCCGAATGCAGAGTTCTACGGCACACGGCCCGCGCGGATCGTTGGCGTGGCCCTGGCGGATGTTGTCGGTGAAGACATGCTGTCGAGGGTCGGCCGGCGACAATTCGAGGCCGCCCGATCCGGAGAGCCGCAAGAGTTTTACTACCCCATCGATGTGGTCGAAGAGCGCCGCGTGATGCGATGCCAGATCAAACCTATGATCCTGGGGATCGGGGTGCGTGCATTCCTGGTGTTCCACCGCGATGTCACCGACGAAGTGGCGATCCTCGATGAGACACTGCGAGTTCATACTGCCGCCTGATGTCTTTGGCCCTTGTTGAAAGACCAAGCTGGGCCAATATTCCACTTCGTTAGGTGTTGGAGAACGATCTGTGGCACATGTGAAAACGGCGATGCTTCTGGCAGGCATGACAGCGCTTTTTGGCGTTGTCGGACTTATGATCGGGGGCGAGGTGGGAATGATCATCGCCCTCCTGTTTGCGGCAGGGATGAATGTCTTTGCGTTCTGGTCTTCGGACAAGATGGTTCTGCGCATGCACAACGCGCGGGAGGTCACCTCAGCCGAGGCCCCTGATCTTGTGAATATGGTCGCAGATCTGGCGCGCAACGCAGATATGCCCATGCCCCGCGTCTATATCATTGAGACGGATCAGCCGAACGCCTTCGCCACCGGCCGCAATCCGGAAAACGCGGCGGTCGCGGCGACCACCGGGCTTTTGCGCCGCCTGACGCGCGAGGAAATCGCCGGCGTGATGGCACATGAGCTTGCCCACGTGAAGAACCGAGACACCCTGTTGATGACGGTCACGGCAACCTTGGCGGGGGCCATTGGGATGCTGGCCAATTTTGCGTTCTTCTTTCGCGGTGGCAGGGACAACCCCTTGGGCATAATCGGCCTTCTTGGGGTGATGATCCTCGCGCCGCTCGCGGCTGGGGTCGTCCAGATGGCGATAAGCCGGACAAGGGAGTTTGAGGCCGACCGCGTCGGGGCCGAGATCTGCCGCAATCCGATGTGGCTTGCCGCCGCCTTGGCAAAGATCCAGCGGTTCGCCCAGGGTATCGACAACGAGGCGGCAGAGCGGTCCCCCGCAACGGCGCATATGTTCATCATCAACCCGCTCCATGCATTTAAGCATGATAAGCTCTTCTCAACGCACCCGGCCACAGAGGATCGGATTGCGAAGCTGCAGGAGATGGCGGGCCAAGCACAGCCCGCTGGAAGCCGACGTTCTGGTCCCTGGACCTAATTCCTAGGGAGAGATGTGCGGCGCACCTGGCGGTTCCGGTCTGGGTCTTGGGGTGACATGACCTTCTCGCTCCAGCCGGCGCAAGGTGAGTTCAAAAAACGAGTGATAGGTTTTCTGACCTTCGGAATGATCCGCTGGGTCCGGGCCGGAAAATGTGTGGCGGCAGTCTCGCCTGCCACCGATAACGTCCTCGCAAAGATCGCGCGCCGCGTGGAATGCGTCGGTTGAGATCAGATCCGCCACCTCAGTTTGGACGTAAAAATACGAGGCGTTCGCTTCTCCTGACGCGGCGAGTAAGTGAGGAAAACCGGTCTCCCGCCATTGCTCGGCTGACCCGCGCTCAGTTTCGGCGAAGGCAAGGAGGGCCTTGGCGACGTCTTCCTCAGAATTGGCCATCGCATCGAAGGGTTTGGCATGCAGCGTCGGAACTTGTGCTGTGAACGGACCCCAGAAATGGAACGACCCTGATTTTCTGAACAGATCGTCCAGCCCCATCACACGCCACACCACGTGATTCCATGCGACGCGCTTGACCTTGAACCGCAGATGCCCGGGATCAAAGATGAACGCGTGGAGCGCCAGGTCCCCCTCGACCCAGGTCAGGGTGCCTTGCCGTACCTTCCAGCCGCTCGATTTGGCCACATCGCGAACAGCCTTCGCGATCGCCTTCTCCTTTTGCGGCCAGCTTGGCATCGGGATCAGAGCATTGCGGGAACAACCAGGTCGGGCGGACGGTGACCATCCTCGAAGGTCTTGATGTTGATGATCACCTTCTCGCCCATCTCGATCCGTCCCTCGACCGTGGCCGATCCCATGTGCGGAAGCAGCACGACGTTCTGAAGCTCGCGCAGGCGCGGGTTGATCTCATGCCCATGCTCAAAGACATCAAGTCCGGCCCCGGCAATCTCGCCCGCGCGCAACATGCGGGTCAGGGCATTCTCGTCGATCACTTCACCGCGTGACGTATTCACGATCACGGCGTCGGATTTCATCAGTTTCAGACGCCGCGCATTCATGAGGTGGAATGTCGACGGCGTGTGCGGGCAATTCACGCTGATGATGTCCACCCGACGCACCATTTGGTCGAGGCTTTCCCAATAGGTGGCTTCCAGCTCTTCCTCGATCTCGGGGCGCAACCGGCGACGGTTGTGATAGTGCACCTGCATGCCAAAGGCCGCGGCGCGGCGGGCGACGGCCTGACCGATCCGACCCATGCCCAGGATGCCGAGGCGGCGGCCACCCAGACGGCCGCCCATATAGGCCGTGGGTGCCCATCCGGCCCAGGCCCCTTGCTGCATCACCTGAAGGCCTTCGGGGATGCGGCGCGCCACGGCGAGGATCAGCGCCATGGTCATATCGGCGGTATCCTCGGTCACGACGCCGGGTGTGTTCGACACCAGGATGCCGCGCTGCCGGGCCGACTGGACATCGATATGGTCGACGCCCGCCCCAAAGTTCGCGATCAGTTTCAGCCGCTCACCGGCCTGCGCCAGGAGAGCGGCATCAATCTGATCGGTCACACAAGGTACAAGGACATCCGCCGATTTGATCGCCAGGGCGAGGTCTTCCCGGCCCATCTTCGTGTCATCCGTTCTGAGCGTGACATCGAAGAGTTCCTTCATCCGGGTCTCCACCGGCTCGGGCAACCGTCGCGTGACGACAACACTCAGGCCCTTGCCTGCCATAGGGATCCTCCTTGGGTCTTTTGTTCGCCGGGCGTCGCAGGCAAACTGGCAAGGAACGGGGCGCGGCACAAGCCACCAAAAAAGACGTCCCGGCGAGCAGGTGCGAGATGATCGGGCGGTTGGTTTCGAAAGCGGGCTTCTGGGCGCTGTTGTCGGCTGTGGCGACAGCAGTGATGATGCATGCGGCGTGGGCGGATGTCACACGGGGATCGGTCACGAATTTGCCGATACCGCGATATGTCTCGTTAAAGGCGCCCGAGGGAAACGTTCGGCGCGGGCCGTCGCTGTCCCATCGGATCGACTGGGTTTTTAAGCGGCGTGCGATGCCGCTGATGGTCACCGACGAGTATGGACACTGGCGGCGGGTGCAGGATGCGGAAGGGGCCGGCGGCTGGATGCACTATTCCCTTCTGTCCGGAGCGCGGACTGTGATCGTCAAGAACGACATGGCGCCCTTGCGGATCAAACCTGAGGGGGGTGCACAGGTGAACGCCTATACCGAGGCAGGTGTTGTCGCACGGTTGGGCGCTTGCACATCGGAGTGGTGCAGAATCAGCGCGGACGGCCACCGGGGTTGGGTGCAGAAGACGGCGCTTTGGGGCGTCCTTGCAGACGAAGTTCGCGAGTAACCTTTTGGTTTTATGAAATTATCTTTCCTTGACCTCAAGCGAACTTGAGGGCGCATGATCTCTTCAAATCGATGGAGAGAGCTATGACCAAAATCACCCTGGAACACCTGAACATTACCGTCAGCGACCCTGACGCAACAGCCGCCTGGATGGAGCGCGTCTTTGACTGGCGCGTCCGTTGGAGCGGGCCCGCGATCTCGGACGGCTACACCGTCCACGTTGGCGACGCAGATCGGTACGTCGCGCTTTATACACCCGGCAAAGCCGCGCCAGCGACGGAGTCCAGCTACGCGCACATTGGTGGGTTCAACCACCTTGCGGTCGTTGTCGATGATCTCGATGAGATCGAGAAGCGGGTGAAAGCCGAAGGGTTCACCGCTGGAGAGCACTACGACTATGAGCCCGGACACCGGTTCTATTTCCATGACGGCGACGGGATCGAGATCGAAGTCGTCAGCTACGATTGACCCAACAAAAGCGGCCGCCAGAGATCGGACAGACGCGCCCAAAGCCTTTCATTCCCGGCGGTGAGCAAGAGGCCCTTTGTCATCGCCGGAGTGTAGGGTGTGCCGTCCAGCAGCCGTGCGATCCCGCCGGCCTCTTCGAGCGCCAGAACGCCCGCGGCGTGGTCCCAGGGGTTCAGCATGCCGTTCAAGACGAAGTCGGCGCTGCCCTGGGCCATCAGTCGATACTCGTGACACGAACACCGCAAGTAATAGGTGC